>JANTFF010000012.1 GCA_024763575.1 Sulfurovum sp. | reverse complement strand
TCTATTTCCAACCATATATTTTAAGAATGTTAAAGAACTATGAAAATATTATAACTAAAAAAAACTTAATTAAACATTAAACTCTTCAATTCATCCCCGTCTTAGAGAACGGGGTTTTCTTGAAGTTTTTTTGATAAAGATACAGACGAAGAAACATTTACTATTGAAGAGTTTCAAACTAGGGTGTCTTTTCGACACCCCAGTTTCTAACCCACCAAATTATAGAGCCTCTTCGTCCTCTTCACCAGTACGAACTCTAATTACATTAGTAATATCACTAACAAATATCTTTCCATCACCAATTTTTCCAGTATGAGCCGATGTTTTAATAGCCTCTATAGCTTTGTCTGCAAAATCTTGTCCACTTACGACTATCTCTATTTTTACTTTTGGGATAAACTCAACTACATATTCAGCTCCTCTATATAGTTCAGAGTGACCTTGTTGTCGTCCATATCCTTTTACTTCAGATATTGTCATTCCCTCAATTCCTACTTCTACTAGTGCCTCTTTTACATCTTCTAGTTTAAATGGTTTTACTACTGCTTCAATTTTTTTCACTTTTTAATCCTTTATTTAATTTAACAAAGAACCTTATTAAAGGTTCATTGCAGTCTCTCCGTGAGTTGCTTCATCAAGACCTTTAAATTCAGTCTCTTCATCTACTCTACCACCACCTGTTAATGCTGATGATATAAAGAACACGATAGCTGTCATAATACCACTATAAACAACTGTTAGACCAATTGCTTTTAACTGTGCTAACATTTGAGTACCTAATGCAAAATCATCAGCTTTTAGATATGGAGCGATAAATAGTGCAGTGGCAATTGAACCCCAAATACCAACTAAGCCATGTACCCAAAATGCATCCAGACTATCATCTACTTTAAATATTTTTTTAAGTTTTGATACACCTATAAATCCAATCATACCACCAAGCAGACCGATAATAATAGCTCCAAGTACTCCAGCACTACCACTAGCAGGTGTAATTGCGACCAAACCAGCAACAGCACCCGAAGCACCACCAATTAGTGTAGGCTTTTTATATACGATATATTCAGCAATTAACCAACCTATAACACCAAGAGATGCAGCGACATTTGTAACCAAAAAGGCATTACCTGCAACACCATCAGCAGCTACTTCTGATCCTGCATTAAATCCAAACCAACCAAACCATAGTAGAGCAGAACCCAGAACAGCAAGAATAGGAGAAAATGGTTTCATAGCAGTTGTACCATAACCTTTTCTCTCACCTAAAATCATAGCTACAACAAAACCTGCAATACCTGCATTGATATGGACAACAGTACCACCAGCGAAATCCATTTCACCAAAGTTAAGTGTAGTACCACCACCCCAAGCCCAGTGAGTTATAGGAGCATAAACAACCAAAATCCATAGACCTGCAAAGATTGTAAATGTAGAGAATTTAACTCTCTCTATCATAGAACCACTAGCAATTGCCACAGCAATAGCTGCAAATGTACCTTGGAATGCAACAAATAGAAGCTCTGGAATTGTTCCTGTTAAACTCTTATCAGTAATACCTGCTAAAAGCAGTTTCCCTGTACCAATCATATCACCATCACCAAATGCGATGCTATAACCTGCTACAACCCATACAAGTGTTCCCACTGCAAAAGCGATTAAACTCATACCCATAGTGTTCAAAACATTTTTACTTCGTGTCATACCTCCATAAAATAGTGCCAAACCTGCTGGTGTCATAAGCATTACAAATGCAGTTGCAACTATCATCCATGCTGTATCTCCACCATTGAGTTTATCCTCAGCTGATGCCAATATCGGTAAAGATAGCATAGCTATCAGTGCTAGAAATTTATTTTTCATAAATTTACTCCTTTGAAATTTTTATTTAGTGTAGTATAACTTAATCTTTAAGAATATAGTTCTGATATTTTGTATAAAAAATAATCAATTTTTAAAAAGATATATTTTTAAAAGTGAACATTATCACAATTTGTTTCATTTTGAAAATTGATTAAAAATTAATCACTAAATTAGTAGATAAACTTTATATTTTTAATTATAATGGTATTACAATTAATTCAAAGGAGTAAATATGAAGTTTACAAAATTAAGTTTGATTGCAGCATTGGCTGTAAGTGGAGCATTTGCAGGAGAAGCAAATAGTCAGACTACAGTAGCAGGAAAAGGGCAACTCTACTACTATACAACAGATAATGGTGGAAATGGAGATTTATTTGATAGTGAAAGTACAGCTTCTTCGGCTGCTGTTACACTTGATGTAACACATAAGGTTACTAATAATATCAGTGCTAATTTCTCTGCTGTTGGTTATTCTAATTTAGGTGATAGTTTAGGTAAAAATAAAATGGAGGGAAAAACAGATGGTGGATATTTTAATGTAGCTAATCTTACAGCAACTTTTGGAGATACAACTTTAATTGCAGGTCGTCAACTTTTAGATACTCCAATGCTTGGAAGTTTCGATTGGTTACTAGCACCAAGTGGATTTGAGGCTTATACCTTAGCCAATAAATCTATTGACAAAGTGACTTTAATAGCCTCTTATGTCAATAAACTTAGAGCAAATAATAGTGGAGATAATTTTATAAACTTAAAAAATGATAACTACGCTTTTGGTTTAGCTTATAGTGATGATATTAGTGCTAATTTATGGTATTACAATGTTGACCAAGCAAACTATACACAAATTTATGGTGATATATCAGGTAAAATAGATGATTTAACTATCTCTATACAAGGTGTATCTACTGACTATGATACAGGTGATGATTCAACTGCTTATGGTGCTAAAATATCTACCAAAATAGATGATATGGAATTGAGTGTAGCATACGATGATACATCAGATAGAGCATCAGGTATGGTAGAGGTTGATTCTATATATACAAGTTCTTGGAATACATTTGCTTCACAAGATGTAGGTAGTTCATGGAAAGTAGAGGGTTCAAAAGATATTTCAGGAATTAATGCTAGTATGAGTTATGCTGATTATGAGACTATTGGTAATGAATTTGACCTAGTATTAGGATATAAAATAGCAGATAATGCATCGCTAGATGCGATATTTACCAATACAAAATATGATGAAGATAGTGATGCAGAGAATGCATTAGAGGTTATTGGTACATATACTTTTTAAATCATTTGACCTTAGGCATGTCTCTAAACTGCCTTGTAATTTTCACATTTTCTCAAATCTCTATAAGTTTCACATCTTGTAGAGATGCTTCTCTATAATAATCCCAATTCACTCAATTTTAATCTTTTCAAGTTATGATATAATTATTAAAATAATGAGGAGTTATATATATGATAAATATAACAAAAGTTCAAGAGAAATTAAAAGAGGTTTTATATCCTAGTTTCCATAAAAGCATTGTAGAGTTTGATTTTGTAAAAGATATAGAGATAGTTGATAATAAACTATCTATTACATTAGATATTCCCTCATCTGACCCCAAAGTAGAAGAGCAACTTAGAAGTGAGATTAGTAAACGGATTTCATTTTTGGGTGATATAAATTTAGATATTACTATTATCAAGCCAAAACTACCTAGAGAGACAAGTTCTCATGGCAAAAATCTACTTCCAAATATCCAAAATTTTGTAATGGTTAGTTCTGGAAAAGGTGGAGTGGGTAAATCAACTACAACGGTTAATCTAGCTATTGCATTAGCACAACAAGGTAAAAGAGTAGGGCTATTAGATGCTGATATATATGGACCTAATATCCCTAGAATGATGGGAATAGAGGGGCAAGAGCCTATATTTTTGGGTAAAACTATCAAACCTATTTTAGCTCATAATATCAAAGTAATGTCTATTGGTTCATTGATTGCAAGAGGTGCTTCTCTGATATGGAAAGGTGCAATGGTTACACAAGCCATTGAACAGATGTTAGAAGATATAGATTGGGGTAGCTTGGATGTGTTACTTTTTGATATGCCCCCAGGTACTGGTGATGCACAGTTAGCTTTGGCTCAAAGTCTGCCTGTTACCTCTGGAGTCTGTGTTACTACACCTCAAAAGGTAGCATTAGATGATACTATTCGTAGCATGGATATGTTTACTCAACTACATATTCCTATAGCTGGTATTGTAGAGAATATGAGTGGATTTATCTGTCCTGATAGTGGTAAAGAGTATGATATTTTTGGTAAAGGAACGACACAACCTCTAGCAGATGCCTATTCTACAGAGGTTTTGGGAGAAATTCCAATAGAACCAGCCATTAGAGAGGGTGGAGATAGTGGATTGCCTATTACTGTATTAGCTCCAAATTGTGAAACCTCTAAAAGGTATCAAGATATAGCTACAAAATTATGGGATAAACTTATAGAAGTAAATGAAGATGGTGGAGTAGATAATCAATCTATTCAACCTACTATTTTTTAGGAGATAAAAGTGAAACATATACTCAAAGAGATTTATGGTGCAGGTATTTTATTTTTTTATTATATTAAATGGTTTGTATTTATCGGTTTGCCTATTTTATATTATGGATTGGATTATCGACAAAATATCATAATGGATATTCTTTGGGTTTATTGTTTTGCTTTGATTACCAAAGATTTTATTATGAGGGTTGTTTTGAAAAAAAAATATTGTGATATAGAGCCTAAGAAAAGATAAAGTAGAAAAAAATAAAGTAGAAACTCTTAGGAAAACCTAAGAGTTAAATAGAAGTCTAACAGCTTGGTAAAGCTCCTCCACCTCTGGAATAGTATTGTAAATAGTCCAAGACATCTTTCATATCTTTTTCTGGAATTGGGTCAACTTTTGCTTTAGGACAAATTTGCGTTATTGTCTCTTGAAGTTTACCATCTTGTACAATTGTTGCCCACTCATCACGGCTATGTGTTCCTGCCAAATCAGCTGTTAGTATAGGACAGTGACCATGAAGCATGGCATTTCCCAAAATTCTACCACCTTTAAAAGCATCTGCCAAGGCACTACTACTTAAAAGTGTCAATCCTAGTACTAAAGCTATAAAGTATTGTGTTGTTTTTTTCATTTTCTCTCCTTTTAATGGTCACTATCTAAATTAAATAGTTTTGTTCCTACATAATACATAGCTATACAAAGACCTAGTCCACCCAAACTTATCATAATCTCTGTCATACTTGGGAAGTAGTGTACCCATTCTGGAGGTAACTGATACTCTTCTATTTTCATCATTTGAAGAGGTTTTAATTGTGTATCATGTACGAGATTATATCTCATAAAAAATACACCTACCATACCACTTAATGATGCCCAAAAGAAGAGTATAGGTGATTTACCCATATCTCTAAGAATAATAAAGAGTGGAATAATCATTGCCAAAATCACTTCTGCCCAAAATGTCCATGAATGGAAGATATGAACGGCTACTTCTGCACGATTTGGCATCCCACCATATACATCTGTTAACATTTTCCACGCAACAAAGAATATAAGAATAGAAATCAGAAGTCCTTGGATTTTAGCCAATCCTTCTAACATCTTTTTAACCTCTGCTGAGAAATCAAGTTTATATCTAAAGCCCATCATTATATATGCTAGATAGATACCTGTGATAAATGCTGTCAAAATAAAGTAAGTTGGATAAAATACTCCATTTGAAATTGGTCTAGCATTTAGAAAACCAAATACACTTCCCAAGTTTGAGTGTGCTGCAAGACCAACTAATAGCCCAATAAGACCAAATCTTTTAGCACTTTTCATATCACCTTTAAGCAAGAATATAAACTCTACAATCATAAATGTCAAATAAATTCCATAAAGTGTACCCATCCACCAAATAGCAGAGGTTAGCCCTGGACTTAGAACATTATAAATCAACATGGTAACGGGGTGACCTATCTCAAAAGCGATAACAGCAAACCCTGCTAAAATAGTTACAATAGAGCCAAAAATAGCTCTTTTGGAGATAAGCTCATAATCTTTAAATCCAAACACATCACCCAATGAGCCAATAATACATAATCCTGTGGAACTAACAACAAAGAAGATATATACAGCAATAAGCAATCCCCAAGGGTGTTGTCTAGTTACATTATAGGCATGATGACTATGTATTAAATAGTTGGCTACACCTATTACAAACAGTGCAATAAATGCCACTGTCAACACTGCCACAAGCATATTTCGTGGCGATTTTTCAAAACTCAACAAATCTTTAATACTAACTTTGTTTACAGGAATTGTTGTTATAAATTCTTTAGCTTTTGCAATCATATTAACACCTCCTTATGTTAGATAAAATAGTTTTGGATTGGTTCCAAGGTGGGCTTTTAGTGAGAAGTGTTCTCTCGTTCTTAGCAATTGACTAATCTCACTATCATAATCATCGAGGTCACCAAATGTTCGTACTTTGGTTGGACAGGTATTTTGACAAGCAGTTGTTGTCTCACCTCGTGCTAATCTTGTATCTGAACAGAAAGTACACTTATCAATGGTCATTGTTCTATCATCTACATATCTAGCATCGTAAGGACAAGCATTCATACAGTATGAACACAAAATACATTTGTCACTATCAACTCTAACTACATGATTTTCATCATAATATGTAGCCTGTGTTGGACAAACCTCTTGACAAGGTGCATCTTCACAATGTTGACATTGACTTGGTACAAATGTAGCAGAAGTTATATCAAGATTTGGCCATATACCAGTTGGATTATTAGAACCAACCCAAATTCTATGCTTTTCAGCTCCAAGTTCTACACCATTCTCCTCTTTACAGGCGACTTCACACGCTTTACAGTTTATACAGTTTTTATAATCTAAAGCCATTCCATATCTTGCCATGATTACACCTTTCTTATTTCGCAATTTGTACTGTGCATTACCGATGCACCATACATAGGCTCAATATCATCTTTGATAATAGCCGCATCATTTCCACCATTGCCATAAGCAAACTCCATACCTTTACTTTCACTTCCAAAACCATGAAGTAAAAATATCTGATTTGGAGCAATTTTTTCAGTAGGATATGCTTTTAGATGAATTTTACCAACTTCACTCTTTATCTCTACCATATCACCAAATTTTATACCTTTTTTGTCTGCTTCTCTTTGGTTAATCCAAACAAAGTTAGTAGGAATTAAATCACGAAGCATAATATTATTTTGAGTACCAGATTGTGTGAATTGTGCATGTCTTCCAGTAATTAGTCTATATTTACCTGCTGGAACAGAGAATTTCCACTCATCTTTCCAAGTAGGCATAGCATCAATTCCATTTGTTGATAGAGAGTCATTTTTACAAATTACTTGTAGCATATCTCCACGAGTGGTATATTTTCTTTTGCTTTTTGGATAATATTCAAAATCATTTGGATTTAACTGTTTATGATATTTTTCTATATCTGGGTAATATACACCTTTTTCATCTATTATCTCCCAAGCTTTTTCACCAAATACCTCTGTTATAATCTCTTTGTTTTTCTCTTCAATTGGAGTTTCAAAAGGTTCAGCTAGATTATATCCACCCTCTTCAAATGCTACTTTTTCACCTTTTTCTTTGATAAGTTCTTGTAGAGCTGAATTATGTTTTTTACTCACTTCAAAAAGAGGTTTGGATAATTTCTCACCTAACTCTTTGAATATAACTTCAGGAGTTCTAGTCTCAAATAGAGGTTTGATAGCTGGTTTACGCATAACTACGGATGGTTCCAAAAAGCCATAAGATTTAACAGGTGACATTCTCTCCAAATAACTAGCTTCTGGTAAAATTACATCTGCCAACATTGCTGTATCTGTTGGTAAAATATCAATAACAACATTAAGCTCCATTTTTTTGAGGAATTCTTCTGTTTTGGCTGTATTTGGTACACTCATCATAGGATTGTGTTTACGAATTAGCATAGCTTTAACTGGATAAGGATTTTTCCCTTCAAGTACCATATTTCTAAATACAATCCAAGAACCTGATTTCAATGTAGGAAAAGCAATTCCTTCTGTGTCAAATCTCTCTTTGGTATTTGCATATATAGGAGAGTTGATAATTTCAGGAGGTAAAAGACCACGATTACCAAATATATATCCACCTTTTTTATCCATGTTTCCACTAAGTGCTTGGAAGATTGCCATTGCACGACGCAATTGATAATCATTTGCTGAAAATACACTACGACGACCAGGGTAATATATAGGATTTTCTGCATTCATAAATTCGCGTGCAATAGTATATATCTCTTTTGCTTTAATACCACAAATAGGTTCAGCCCACTCTGGAGTATATTTATGAGAAAGTATATGTTGTTTATACTCTTGATAACCTACACCATATTTTTTCATATACTCTTCATTTTGGAGATTTTCACTAAATACAATCCAAGTTAAAGCAAGTACAAAAGCCAAATCAGTTCCAGGGTTAATTGGTAACCACTTATCAGATTTGATAGCTGTATTTGTAAATCTAGGGTCAATACATACAGTTTTCAGTCCTCTACCTTTTGTATATCTAAACATATCTAATGTATCAGGTGTAATAATAGCTTCTGCTCTATTTGCACCAGCAATTACCAAATAATCAGCATGTTCAAAATCTATTTCAGGGTAAGTTCCAATAGTTGAAAAGAAACCACCACCAGCTGTTTCTAAACAGATAGAGACTTCATCAACATAGTTTGGAGTTCCTATTTTTTGACCGACTAAAACTTCAAATCCCTCTTTTGAAAGTCCTTCACCATTGGCATAACCAATAGTTGCTCTATTATCTTTCTCTTCATCTAAAATCTGTTTGAGACCTTTGAATTTATCAGTACCATTTACAATTGCATCATAAGCTTGTTCCCATGATACTCTTTTATACTGTCCATCACCTCTCTCTCCGATACGGATTAATGGATATTTCAATCTATCTGCATCATAAGTTGTTTGAATACCTGCATTTCCTCTTGGACATAACATATTTCTTGATTTAGGAAAATAAGGATTTGGATTTAGTTTAGTTACTACACCATCTTCTACTCGTGCAAAAGCTGCACATTTATTTACACACATACCACAAAGTACTGGAATATCTTCTGCTTTTCCCGTTCCAGTTTTGGTTGTAATGGATTTAGATACACCACCATGAGACTCTTCTTCACTACCAAGTAAATTAGTAGCACCCATCATCGAGCCACCCACAATTGTCATCGCAACACTGCTTTGAAGAAATCTTCTTCTTGACACTTCCACCTGCATAGGCTTTCCTCCTCTAATTTCTATAGTCTAATTAGGAGTAATTCTCTCTTAATATAAGGCTATGTTATATAGTATAAAATATAGCCTTATAGAAAAGATTAATTTACATTAAATATATAAGAAAAAGAGATTTTATTTATAAGTGTTACCTATTTTGGAAACAATAATAACAGAAAATATTTAATTATATTGATAAGTATAACTTTAAGTAAATATAATTATTAATTTATTTTATATATTATCTTAATTAGGATTAATTAAATAATAACTTTCCAAGAATAGTAAAACTGTAATCAAAAAATATT
>JANTFF010000011.1 GCA_024763575.1 Sulfurovum sp. | reverse complement strand
AGACACATTCATATCATTAGCAGATAGTGTAATATATTTTAGTTTATCAGCAGTTTCAAAAGCTATTTCAAATGCTTTGTACTCCTCTTTTAGACCTTTTAGATTCATTAATGAAAAAGTTTTTTGAATAGTTAAATTCTCTTTGATATTTTTTTCAAATGTTTTAGCACTAAGTCCACTATTTTTAATAAAATTACTATAAATACCTTTGTTAAATATACCATCTTTTTGAAAACTAGGAATAGATGCTAAATTCTGTGCAACCTCTTTATCAGAGACTACTATACCAAAATCTTTAGCTAAATTCAAAATCATAGCTTGAACTGCCATACTGTTTAAAACTTGTTCTTGAAGATGCATCCCTTTTGCCTGTTCTTCATCAAATTTACCTTGGAATGCTTGGTTATATCTATTGTATAAGTTTCTATACTCCATCTGAAACTTCTCTCTACTTAACTCTATATCTCCAACTTCTCCAATACTACTGCTCTTAATTCCATACTTAAAGCCATAAGTAGCTCCTGTAAATATAAACGAAATTGTGGCTATCCAAATAGTAACTATTAGGAATTTATTATTCTTTTGCATCCAACTTATCATGTAAAATATACCTTAATATAAAAATTTGCATAATTTTAGTCTAGTTGTGATTAATTATTAATGAATTAATCATAATAATAGTAGTATATTTAGGGAAAAAGGAAATATCAATAATGAATGATAAAATAGTAGAAGAGGACTTATCACATATATGGCACCCTTGTACACAGATGAAAGACCATGAGATACTACCTCTAATTCCAATAAAGAGAGCAAAAGGAGTTTATCTATATGATTTTGAAGATAACAGATATATAGATGCTATAAGCTCATGGTGGGTAAATATCTTTGGACATACAAATGAGTATATATCTGCTAAAGTAAAAGAGCAATTAGATACATTAGAACATGTACTTCTAGCAGGTTTTACACATAAACCTGCTGTTGATTTGGCTAATAGATTAGTAAGTATTACCCCTAAAGGTTTAGACAAACTGTTTTTTGCTGACAATGGTTCTAGTGCTGTTGAGGTAGCTTTAAAGATGAGTTTCCACTATCATAAAAATATGGGAGAAAATCGTCCTCTATTTTTATCTCTTAGTAACTCTTATCATGGTGAGACTATTGGTGCTTTGAGTGTGGGAGATGTTGAGTTATACAAAGATACTTATGCACCTCTACTTATATCTTGTATTCAAACTCCTGTTCCAAAAGACCAAACTATACAGAGTGCCAATGAAGCTATAGAAGAACTCAAAAAGATACTAGAAAAAAGAGGTAGTGAGATTTCAGCATTTATTATAGAACCATTAGTTCAAGGTGCTGGATATATGAATATGTATCACCCAATATATATCACAAAAGCAAAAGATATTTGTAGCCAATATGGTATTCATCTAATAGCAGATGAGATTATGACAGGATTTGGACGCACGGGTACTATGTTTGCATGTGAACAAGCCAATATTACACCTGATTTTATGACTCTATCCAAAGGGCTTACTGGTGGGTATCTACCTTTAGCTGTAGTTATGACAAATGATGAAGTGTATAGTGCTTTTTATTGTGATTATAGTGAGTATAAAGCTTTTTTACACTCTCATAGTTATACAGGAAATCCTCTAGCTTGTAGTTCTGCTTTGGCTACACTTGATTTGTTTGAGGCTAGTGATGTAATAGGAGATAATAGAAAAAAATCAGCTTATATTTTGGAAAAGTGTAAAAAGTTTAAAGAGTTATCAAATGTAAAAGAGGTTCGTCAAACTGGAATGATAACTGCTATTGAGTTAAAAGGTTATAAACTAAGTGAGAGAATAGGATTAAAGGTTTATCAATATGGATTAGATAATGGTGTACTACTTCGTCCTTTGGGGCATATTATCTATTTTATGCCTCCTTTTATTATTACCTTAGAACAGATAGATAAAATGATAGATACAGCTTATAATGCTATTTGTAACTTGGATTAAAATCCAAATTACAAAACTGCTCCAATAGTAAGTAATCTACAGCTATTTTCTAAAATAGATACTTTCTTAACCATTTCTATTAAATCTCTATCACAAGATATAACACCAAAACCTTTGATAAGGAGTAGTTTTTCACTGCTTTTTTCAAAAAACTTTGTAATCTCATCTCCTGCTCTTTTATTCCAGTCATTAAAATCTTGTGGGTCATATATAGTTATATCTTTTAATATTTGATTTCCATAATAGTCTTGTGGAATTAGTTTTTTATTGTGTATAGAGTAGGCTGTTGCATAAGGTGGCATGGTATAAGATATATATTTAGCATGAGGTAAAGCTCTATAAATTTTCTCATGAATATTAACATCAACAGATGCTTCATTCCATCTATAATCCTTAGATTTTAGGCAGTTTAGCTCAATAAAACAGCTCTCTTGAACTTCATCTAATATGGTCTCTTTCTTATTAATTATAAATGAGTGTATTGATGTTCGTGCTGATATAGAACCGTGAAATACTCCAAAATAGTTTTTCTGAAACATTGAATGGGATATATGTTTTATATCGTTGATAAGGTGTTTATCCATAATCATACCTTTATTATTTATGTTTTTTCATATTATAACATATTTTTTAACTTAAATTTAATCTTAAAACATCTTTAAAAAAAGCTTAGTTTAAGAAATGGATACTATTATTCCTTATCTAAAAGATTTAACCAAATATAACAGTTAGGAGAACAAAATGAAAGCAGTAGTTATGGCAGGTGGCTTTGGTACTCGTATCCAACCCCTTACAAATTCTAGACCAAAACCGATGTTACCAATTATAAATAAACCAATGATGGAACATACTATGATGACTTTAAAAGATTTAGGGATTACAGAATTTATAGTATTATTATATTTCAAACCTGAAATTATCCAAGACTATTTTGGAGATGGAAGTGACTTTGGGATAAAAATCACTTATGTTGTACCTGATGATGATTATGGAACAGCAGGGGCTGTTAAGTTAGCACAAGAGTATATTGGAGATGATAATTTTATTATTATTAGTGGTGATTTGGTAACAGATTTTGATTTTCAAAAGATTTTTGATTATCATAAATCAAAAGATTCTAAACTCACTATTACACTAACTTCTGTTGATAATCCTTTAGAATTTGGTGTAGTGATTGCTAATGAAGAGGGAAAAATAGAGAAATTCCTAGAAAAGCCAAGTTGGGGTGAGGTTTTTAGTGATACTATCAATACAGGTATCTATATTATAGAGCCTGAAATTCTAGATTATATTCCTCCACATGAAAATTATGATTTTGCCAAAGATTTGTTTCCTCGTCTAATGCGTGAGGGTATAGAACTAATGGCTGGATATGCCAAAGGGTATTGGCGTGATGTTGGTAATCCTGAAAGTTACCGTGAGGTGTATGAAGATATTTTATCAGGTAAAGTAAAGTTTAAAATTGATGGGAATAAACAAGTTTTCCCTGATGGAGTGCTTTATTCTCAAAAACCTTATAAATTGGATAAAAGCATAGAGATTATAGGTACAGTTGTATTAGGAGAAGATGTAGTTCTTAAAAAAAATGTAAAACTCAATAATGTTGTTATTGGTAATAGTGTTACTATTGGTAAGGATAGCAATATTCGTAACAGTGTATTATGGAGTGATATTACTATTGGACGAAATGCAAAACTTGATGGTTGTGTAATTTGTAACAGTAATAAAATTGGAAAAAATGTAACAGCAAAAGCTGGAATGATTTTAGCTCAGGGGTGTGAAATTGGAGAGCTTGTCCACATAGAAAAAGATGTAACTATATGGTCGGACAAAGTTATCGAAGATGCATCTATAGTAAGTAATAATATAATTTTAGGTAGTAAATACAAAAACTCAATTTTTGAACATGGTAAAGTGATAGGACAATCAAATGTTGAACTCTCATGTGAAATGGCAACAAAATTAGCAGAGGCATTTGGAGCTCAATTACCTGTTGGTTCTACTATATTAATGGCTAGAGATTACAATAAAAATTCACGAATGCTAAAAAGAGCCTTTTTAGGTGGAATATTATCATCTGGTATTAATGTTATAGATTATAGTGCTATCCCATCATCTATTATGCGTTGTAATATCGCTATGCATGATAAATTTGTAGCAGGAGTATATTTTAATCAAAAGATAGATGACCCTACTAGCACAGTAATAACTTTTTTTAATAATGAAGCATTACGAATAAATAGTGATGTATCCAAAAAAATAGAAAAATCTTTTTTCAAAGAGTCATTCCGTCGTGTTGATTATTCAAAAATAGGTGAGATAGAACAATTAGCTCATGAGCTAGAGTATGAAAGTTACAAAAAAGAGATAGAATCACTATTGCAAATACATAAATTCAAATGTATTGATTGCCGTATTGCTGTTGATATGATGCATGGTATAGCTTCCGAAATTTTCCCTAATATATTAAATGATTTGGGTATAGATAATATTATGTTTAATGCTCATGAAGATGTATCACGGCTCTCTAATATTAAAACACTATCAAAACAATCCAATACAGATATGAGTGCAATTATCAAAGCATTGAGTCTTGATGCTGGATTTATACTTTATCCTTATGGTCAACGATTGGATATTGTATGTGACAAAGGAACAATATTAGGTAAACAAACCTCTTTATATGTTGTTTTATCACTATTAAATATAGAAGCTAAAAAAGCAGGAGTTAAAAAACGAGTTTTCTTACCAACATGGGCTGCAGATATTGTATATTTTGAAAATTTGGAAATAGAGAGAGGTCAATATGCAAACTTCAAATCAGAAGATTTAGAAAAATATGATTTGGTTGCAACTGGTGAGGGGAATTTTAGTTTTACAGAATTTTCAACTCATAGGGACTCAATGTATGCAACACTAAAGATACTTGAAATGATATTAACTAATGAGGTTAAACTCTCTATGCTAATAGATAATATTCCAGATTTTTATTATACCTCAACACAAGTGCCTTGTACCCAAGCTCTCAAAGGTAAAATGATGCGTATGTTCCTCCAAGATGCCAAAGGTAAAAAATCATCAACAGTAGATGGGGTTAAAATATGGTTGGATGAAAATGATTGGATTTTAATGATACCTGATTTGTATAGTGATAATCTAAATCTATATATTCAAGCTATTGATAACAGTAGAGGTGAAGCTATTTTAGAGACTTATAGTAAAAAAATTAAGAAATGGTCAAAGTAGTCTAAAATCTTTGTGGTATTATTTCATTAAAAAAGTGAAGTAAATGGAAAATATAGATATACCACATATCCCTGTACTATTAGATGAAGTACTAAATAGTTTTTCTAATATGAAGTCAGGTTATTTTGTAGATTGTACATTAGGATATGGGGGTCACTCTAAAGCAATATTGGAAGCTCATAGTAATATAAAGCATATTGGAATAGATAGAGACGATGAAGCTTTAATCTATTCAGCTAAAAGACTAATAAAGTTTTTTGATAGAAGTAAACTTTATAAAGCTACTTTTGCTACTATTTTACCCACTTTGCAAGAGTCTCCTATAGTTGGAATTTTAGCTGATTTTGGTGTATCTTCTTTACAACTTGATAGAGAGTATAGAGGCTTTGGTTTTGATAGTGATGTATTAGATATGAGAATGGATAGAGAAGCCTCTTTAAGTGCTTACAATGTTGTTAATGAGTATAGTAGAGGTGAGTTAGAGTATATTTTACACTACTATGGAGAAGTTCGTTCATTCAAAAAAATAGCAGATGCTATTATTCAAGCAAGAAGTAAAAAGCCAATAAAAAGTGCAAAAGAGTTATCTGATATTATATCTAGGGTTACTCCTAGAGTAGGGAAAATACACCCTGCTACTCTACCATTTCAAGCTATTAGAATAGAGGTTAATAATGAATTAGGAGAGATAAAAAATCTCTTAACAATATTAGAAAAAAAGGCTAAAAATGGAGAACTCAGAGGAACTATAGTATCTTTGATTACTTTTCACTCATTAGAGGATAGATTAGTCAAAAATTATTATAAAAGATGGTCAACTGCATGTATATGTGATAGCCATGCTATAAGATGTACTTGTGGTAGAAATCATGAATTAGGAAAACCTCTAAGCAGGAAACCTGTTACTGCATCTAAAGATGAGTTGAGAAGAAATAATCGTTCTCGCTCTGCTAAACTTCGTACATTTATATTTAAAGGATAACCAATGCCAAATATGACAAAATCTATCAAAAAAGAAAATGGTGTAACTTGGAGTATGACCGTGATTACTATCTTTTCTATATTATTAGTTCTACTTTTAACTCTGCCAAATATATATTTGGACAATCAAATATATTATGAGAGTAGAGAGATAGCACACTATCGAAATATCGCTCAAACCTTGCGTGAAGAGCAAAACATAATATTGCATAAATTAGAAGCTATAAAATATAAAGAGAATATAGGTTATGATTAGAAAATTTTTAGAGTTTGCCATAGATAGACCAGCTTTAAACCATATATTTATGGTCTTTATGATTATTATGTCTATTTTTGCTTATCAAAATATTTCCAAAGAGATTTTCCCTCCATCATCATTAGACCAAATATCTATAACAGGTGGTTATGTGGGGGCTAGTGGCGATGTATTGGACAAAATGGTAGTAGGAACACTAGAAGATGAGTTACAATCAGTCTCTGAAATTGATACTATAGATACTACTATCCAAAATGGATTTTTCAGAATTTCAGCTGATATAAAACAGGGTAATAACCCTCAATTAGTATTAGGTGATGTCAAAGATATTATATCTAATATTCGTCGTGATTTACCATCTGATATGGATGAACCTATAGCCAAAGTATCTGTGCAAGAGTATCCATTAGTAATGGTAGCAATATCAGGTGATGTTAGTAAAAAGAGATTATTAGATGTAGCTGATGAACTCAAAAGCCGTTTATCTCTTGTCCAAAATTTGAGTGGTATAGCTATTCGTGGTGAGTCTGATAATGAGATACTAATAACCCTAGACCAAAAAAAGATAGATGCTTATGGACTATCCAAACAATCTATATATCAAGCTATCTCTTCAATCTCTTCTATATTTCCAGTGGGAACCGTCAAACAGCAAGGTAATCACCTCTATATCTCTACTATAAATGGTGAAAAAAGCCAAAAGAGATTAGAAAAAACTCTATTAAATATAAATGGGAAAAGATTATACTTAGGAGATATAGCCTCAGTAGATATTGGTTTAGCCAAGCCTGAACAGCTATCACATTTCAATGGAAAACCAAATCTATCACTAGATATAAAAAAGACCAAAGAGGGAAATGCAATAGCCTTAGTCAAAAAGGTCAAAAATATACTAAAAGAGTATAGCCAAAAGTACAAAGGAGAGATAGTTTTTGAAGCCTATACAGATACATCTGTTTGGATTAAAAATCGTCTAAATCTTGTCTCTTCAAATATTCTATTTGGGCTTATTCTTGTAATGTTATCACTATTTTTAAGTCTAAATTTCCGTATAGCTTTAGTAGTAGGACTTGGTATTCCAGCTTCATTTATGATTACACTTATATTTGCTGATATGATAGGATATAGCCTAAATATGTTAACTCTGCTTGGTGCATTGATAGCTTTGGGTATGTTAGTTGATGAGGCGATTGTAGTTGCAGAGAATATCTATAGACATATAGAGATGGGTAAATCTCCACGAGATGCAGCAATAGATGGTTCAGTAGAGATGTTTCCAGCCGTTTTAACTGCTACTTTGACAACAGTATTTGCATTTTTACCCCTACTAATTATGAGTGGTAAAATGGGAGTTTTTATGAAAGTATTACCTGTGATGATTTCTATTTTACTTCTTAGTTCCCTCTTTGAAGCTTTTTATTTTTTACCACTCCATGCAAAAGAGTTTTTTTCTATGGGTAAAATCCATAAAATACAAGAAGGAGAAAACTCATTTTGGGGAGTGATGTATAGTATATATAGAAAAATATTAGGTACTCTTTTGAAACAGAAATGGTTGTCTCTATTTATATTGGTTGCCTCTATTATTTATGGAACTATATCTATGGCAAAGATTACCAAATTTCAACTATTCCCTGAATTTGATGTTCAGCAATTATATATAAATGGAAAAGTAAATATAAACTATAAACTAGAAGAGACAGAAAAGTTTGTAACCAAAGTAGAAAAAGAGTTATTAGCAAAACTAGACAAAGATAGTGTGGACTCTGTAACATCTGTTATTGGTTTTAGAATGAATGCAGACCAGAGTATTGAATCAGGAGAAAATCTATTTCAAATATTTGTAAATCTACATGAAAAAGCACCAGAAAACTTTTTTGATAAATATATTAATCCTATATTTTCACTAGAGTATGATGGTAGTGATATGATACGACATATCAAAGCCCAAGAGCTTGTCAAAGATATTCAAAATAGAGTAATAAATGAAGTAGAACAGCTCAAAATAGATAACAAAAAAGTTTTTGAAGAGTTTAATGTATTTGCACAGCAAACAGGAATAGTAGGTCATGATATAGAGATAGGTTTTGTAGCTCCTACCCAAAAACAGACTCTAAAAGCTTTATCGATGCTAGAAAGCAACCTATCAAAAATAAAAGGTGTTCATGATATTGCAGATAATGCCAACGAAGGAGAGAGAGAGCTAAAACTGCGAGTTAATGAATATGGTCAATCTCTAGGACTAAGTGAGGGGTATATTAGCTCAGCTCTACGAGGCTCATTTTTCAAAGGTGAATACGCTAAAGCCTTTAATCAAAACGGATTAGTGAGAATAAAAGTAGAAGATAGATACAAAGACACACAAGCCTCTATTGATAACTTCAAATTAACCACACCAGATAGTAAAGTAGTAGCACTAAAAGATGTATGTGATTTCTATTATCAAAAAAGTTTTGTACGAATATTTAAAGAGGACGGAGATAAAGTATATTCAGTTTTTGCTAGAGTTGATAGTAAAGAGATAGTAGCATCAGATGTTATGAAAAAGATTGAACCAATATTAGAAGAGTTAAAAAATAGTGGGATAAAAGTATTAATCAAAGGTGAAGAACAAGAGAATAGTAGAATGAAAAGAGAGATGGGAGAAGCAGGACTTATTGCTATTTTTTTAATTTTTATTACTTTGGTATGGATGTTTAACTCTGCAATACAACCATTTATCGTTATTTTGGTTATCCCATTATCTATATTTGGTGTTTTGGTAGGTACTAAAATTATGGGAATAAATCTAACTATGCCAGGAGTTATGGGAATTGTCGGATTAGCAGGGGTTGTAGTGAATGATGGGTTGATTATGGTTGATTTTATCAAAAAATCAAATAATTATGAGGAGTTAATAGCTCTAGCTACACAGAGACTACGACCAATACTATTAACATCTATTACTACAGTTATAGGATTATCATCACTTATGTTTTTTGCTTCAGGACAAGCTCTAATCTTGCAACCTATGGCAATTAGTTTAGGTTTTGGTGTTGCTTGGGCTACGATTTTAAATTTGTATTTTGTACCTTTGGCTTATGCTGTGATTTATGGAGTTAGTAGAGATAAGAAAAAAGCTTAATCATTCTATACTCTATATATGATT
>JANTFF010000010.1 GCA_024763575.1 Sulfurovum sp. | reverse complement strand
TCCAAAAATCAAAAAGGGCTACTCTCTTATATTATGTCTATATTTGATAATAATGGAATAGATATTACCTCTGCTAAAATTTATACCAAGAGTGGAAAAGTAGATGACCTTTTTTTAATCGAAAAGAATGGAAACTTTTGTAATAATACCAATCTGATTAAAAAAGAATTAACGGAGTAATATTATATGTGTGGAATTGTCGGATATATTGGAAACGAAGAGAAAAAAGAGATTTTGTTAGATGGACTGCAAGAGTTAGAGTATCGTGGATATGATTCAGCAGGAATTGCAATAATTGAAAATGAAAAATTAAACTATTTTAAAGCTATTGGAAAACTTCAAAATCTAAGAGATAAAACAAAAGATTATCAAAGTAGTGGTTTTGGAGTATCAATTGGTCATACAAGATGGGCAACTCATGGAAAACCAACAGAACTAAATGCACACCCACATTTGGGTAAATTTAGTTTTGTTGTACACAATGGAATTATAGAGAATTATCAAGAGTTAAAAACACAACTTCAAGAAGAAGGAGTTCACTTTTTAAGCCAAACAGATACAGAGACTATTGTACATCTATTTGAATATTATTACTCTCAAAATAGTGATAGTTTTAACTCATTTTCTAAAACTATTGATAGACTTCATGGTGCTTATGCTACCTTACTAATTAGTGAGAGTTCTCCTGATACAATCTTTTTTGCAAAAAATGGTTCACCTATGCTTATTGGATTTGATGGAGATGATATATATTTCGCATCATCAGATACACCTATTATTGGTAGAGCTACAGAGGTTTATTATCTCGAAGATGGAGAATATGGTTATGCTAAAAATGGAGAGGTAAAACTATTTGATAAAAATGGAGAAAAAAGTTTCTCTACCAAACCACTAGCTACAGATAAAGCTATGGCTCAAAAAGATGGTTATAGATTTTTTATGGAAAAAGAGATTTATGAACAAAGCCTTGTTATGAGTGATACTATGATAGGAAGAGTATTAGAAGATAGAATAGATTTTGAAGAGTTAGATAGTGAACTTTTTGAAGGGGTTACAAATATCAAAATATGTGCTTGTGGGACATCATATCACTCTGCTTTAACAGGCTCTTATCTACTAGAGAGAGTTGCAAAAATACCTTGTCAAGTAGAGATAGCATCTGAATTTAGATATAAAGAACCACTACTTAGAGATGATACACTCTTCATAACTATATCTCAAAGTGGAGAGACTGCCGATACATTAGAGGCTCTAAAAATGGCAAAAAGAGAAGGACTCAAAAGTCTTAGTATATGTAATGTAGATAACTCTTCTATTGTAAGAGAGAGTGATAGAGCTATATTAACTCGTGCAGGGATTGAAAAAGGGGTAGCTAGTACAAAAGCTTTTGCTACTCAAACTATGGTTTTGTGGATGCTTACTCTATATATAGCAAAACTACAAAAAACAATATCACAAGATAGATTAGATATAGAGTTAGATGCTATGCGTCATACTCCAAAAGCACTATTGGTAACTGATAAACTACACTCTAAACTTACTAGATTGTCAAAAAGATATTTACATGGTCATGGCTTTTTCTTTATAGGAAGAGACCTATTTTTCCCATTAGCATTGGAGGGTGCTTTGAAACTCAAAGAGATTAGTTATCTACATGCAGAGGGATACCCATCAGGAGAGATGAAACATGGTCCAATTGCCCTAGCAGATAGTGAACTGTTTACCATAGCACTAATGCCAAAAAGTCTGCACTATGAGAAAATAAAATCAAATGTAGAAGAGTTAAGTGCTAGAGATGCGACAATACTAGCTATATCCCCAGAACCTTTTGAGTTAGCAGATGATTTTGTTCAAACTATTTATGATACTCATCCTATGTTAGAGTTTTTTGAGATGATGGTTGTGACACAACTTTTGGCTTTGGAGGTATCCGTACGATTAGGAAATGATGTCGATATGCCTAGAAACTTAGCTAAGTCTGTGACTGTAGAATAGTTTTATAACTATGACAAAAATTTTAAATATAGTTAATGGTGATACTGTTTTAAACAATATGCAAAAAGCTAATATAGTAGGTAGTTTTTTGCCTTGGGGTGATTTTTTGCATGATGGGGCTGTACCTCAAGATTTATCACTAGAAGAGCTTTCTAAAGTTAGGGCTGAATTTATTAGTCAAAAAGGTTTAGGTGAGTTTGATAAAATATATCAAGAGTTCAAAGATAGAGACTCTATGCTCAAAAAATTTAAAAAATATACCAAAATATTTTTATGGTTTGAAAATGATATATATGACCAGTTACAACTTATACAGGTATTAGATTGGTTTGCTAAATATGCATCTAATAACACCAATATATATATTGTATATCCTGAAAATTATCTAGTTAACTCTACTCCAAAAGAGCTGAATAGTTTTTTGTTATATAACAAAGAGTTTGTAACACATAACCATTTTATAACAGCTAGAAAAGCATGGGGTGCTTTTAGGTCTAAAACACCTTACGCTTGGTATAAACTACTAGATGATGATACAGATAGATTACCATTTCTAAAAGATACAGTCAAAAGAGTATTAGAAGAGTATCCAAATAGTATCAATGGACTATCAAGAACACAACATCAGATACTACTATCTATATCAAAAAATAATCATAATCCTACTAATATATTTAATGATTGTCAAAAACTAGAAGAGAGAGCATTTATAGGAGAGATTATTTTTATTCATATACTCAAAGAGCTTGTGGAGCTTAATCTACTCAATTCAGTAAAAAATGGTAAATATATGGAACTTACATCGTTAGGGCAAGATATATTAGATAGAAGAGAAAATTTATTTAATATTACGAAAGTAGATAGATGGATTGGTGGAGTGCATATTACTAATAATAATCCTTGGTGTTGGAATATAAAATATAGGAAACTTCTTAAGTGTGATTTTTGATAATAGTAAAATCCTCTTCTATTAATTTATTAAATACTTTTGCTTTTGATTTATCCCATACAGAGCTTTTGAGTATTCCTGAATCCATATTTTCATTCATCCAATTAAAAAGCTCTTCTTCACTATACTCTTCTTGCTTATGTTTTAATAGTTGAGTTTTGGCTATGCTATAAAAATATTCAATAATCTCTTCATTTGTTAATTTTATAGCAATAGTCGTTGTTTTGAGTTTTCTAATCATAAGTTGTAGTTCTCTGGAACTTATTTTACTATCCACATTATGGAAAATAATATTATCATCTTTATCTCTAAAGGTAAATCCAGCAGGTTCTCGACCTTTTATTTTACTAATAATCTCTGAACTATTTAAATCTTCTGTTGTAAAGACTTTTACTAACTGATTATTATAAATTCTCATATACATTAAATCTCCTATGTCTTTTGTAAAAAGACTCCACTTTCAATATGATGAGTATGAGGAAACTGGTCAAATATAGCAGACTCTTTTATACTATGTGTTTTAGTTAATGTTACTAAATCTCTAGCTAGAGTTTGGGGATTACAAGAGATATAGATAATATTTTCTATATGAGATATAAGCTCTATAGTATCACTATCTAATCCTGCTCTTGGTGGATCAACTAATACTGTAGAAAAATTATAACTATCAAGTTCGACTCCTTCTAATCTTCTAAACTCTCGTATTTTGTTTATTGCTTGGGTTATCTCTTGGGAAGATAATCTAATAAATGAGATATTATCAACTCCATTTAATTTACAGTTTTCTTTGGCTGAAGCAATAGAGCGTTTACTTATCTCTGTAGCTAATACTTTATCGAAATATGTAGAGATAGGGATAGTAAAATTACCCAATCCACAATAACTTTCCAAAAAGTCACCATAACCTATAGTTTTGGCTTGTTTTATTGCCCACTCTATCATTTTGATATTGACAGTAGGATTTGGTTGAGTAAATCCACTCTCATAATGACGATATATATACTCTTGATTATCTATAAATAGTTTTTCTGTGACAAACTCTTGGGATAAAATTACTTTTTGTTTTCTACTTCGTCCCATTATATAGGATTGTAGTTTTTGCTCTAACTCTTTTGCCTCTTGTTGCCATACCTCATCTAGTTTTTTATGATATATCATAGTGATTAAACACTCATCTGTAGTAGTAGCGAGAAACTCTATAGAAAAGAGTTTAGATTTAAGATTTTGTGAAATGTTAATAGCCTCTAATAGTGGCTTCATTCTTTTTACTATAGCAGTTATAACTTTTGGACACTCATCTATAGTTATAGCTCCTTTTCTATCAGCCCTACCCATTGCATAATTTGCTCCATTATCGTTATGCCAAACTCTAAATTCAGCTCTAGCACGA
Organism: Sulfurovum sp.; assembly: GCA_024763575.1. Taxonomy (GTDB): domain Bacteria; phylum Campylobacterota; class Campylobacteria; order Campylobacterales; family Sulfurovaceae; genus UBA1140. The sequence continues at coordinate 5,550 of JANTFF010000010.1, read as the reverse complement.
TAGTGTGACTCATTTGCATTAAAAACTTCTAAATTTTTTACTCCAAAAGGAGAAAGTAAAGATAATACTTTTTTCTTTTTTTCCATGAGTTCATAATTATAGTCAACTTCATAAATGGTACAAGAACCACACTCTCCAAAATATTTACAATCCAATTTATAACCTTAGTATATAATATTATTTGATATTTTATCCAAATTAATTAATATCTATTTGATATAATACAATTTTAAAAACTTAATATATTATAAAAGGTATAACAAATGTCTATTAGTATCGTTATTTTGGCAGCAGGAAAAGGTAGCCGAATGAAATCCACAACACCAAAAGTTCTTCATACAATATCAGGTAAACCAATGCTTTTTCATGCTATTGATGCCTCATTAAAAATATCTGATGATATTACAGTAGTAATCTATCATCAAGCTCCTCGTGTTAGGGAAGCTATAGAAAAAGAGTATGATAATATCAATATACATATCCAAGATGCAGAGCAATTCCCAGGTACTGGAGGAGCAATGAGAGGCATACAAACAAAATATCAAAAAACTTTAATACTAAATGGTGATATGCCTCTAATTACTCAAAATTCACTAAATGCTTTAACTAGTGGCGATGCTGATATAAATATGTCTGTTATCAAACTAAATAATCCATCAGGATATGGAAGAGTAATAATCGAAAATGGAAAAGTCAAAGAGATTATAGAAGAAAAAGATTGTACTCCTATTCAAAAAGAGACAAAGTCAGTTAATGCAGGTATATATTGTGTTAGTAGTGAACTATTAAACAGATATATCCCAAAACTAAACAACAATAATGCCCAAGAGGAGTACTATTTAACAGATATAATTAAAATGGCTGTAGATGAGAATAGAACAGTTGCTCCTATTTTTGTATCAGAAGAGGAGTTTAAAGGTGTAAACTCCAAACTTGATTTAGCAGAAGCTGAAATAATTATGCAAAATAGAATAAAAGAGAAGTTGATGTTATCAGGAGTTATTATGCGTTTTCCTGATAGTATCTATATAGATTGTCGTGCTTCTTTTGAGGGTGAGTGTATATTGGAAAATGGAGTTACAATTTTAGGTAAATCTAAATTAATCAATGCTCATATCAAAACCAACTCAGTAATAGAAGATTCTATTATAGAAGACTCTGGTGTCGGACCTATGGGTAGAATTCGTCCTCTATCACATCTCAAAGATACACATATAGGTAACTTTGTAGAGGTAAAAAAATCAACTCTAAATGGTGTAAAAGCAGGACATTTATCATATTTAGGAGATGCCTCTATTGATGAGGGTTCAAATATAGGTGCAGGAACTATTACTTGTAACTATGATGGAAAATCTAAACACAAAACAACAATTGGGAAAAATGTGTTTGTAGGAAGTGATACACAAATAGTAGCTCCTGTAACTATATCTGATAATGTAATTATAGGTGCAGGAACAACAGTTACTAAAGATATAAAAAAAGGAAGTTTAGCAATATCTCGAACACCACTTAAGATAGTAGCTGATTTTTATTATAGATTTTTTGGAAAGGGTAAATAGTGAAGATAGATTTAAGAGGTAAAAATATACTATTAGGAGTCACAGGAAGTATATCAGCATATAAAGCGTGTGAAGTAGCAAGACTATTTATCAAATCAGGTGCATCAGTACAAGTAGTGATGACTCCAAGTGCAGAGAGATTTGTATCCTCTTTGACTTTTGAAGCATTAACTAGAAATCAAGTCCTAACAGAAAATAGTGAGAGTTGGGCAACAAAACTCAATCATATAGATATAGGTAAGAGTGCTGATCTGTTTGTGATTGCACCTACTACAGCAAATACAATCAATAAGCTAAGTAAAGGTATTGCAGATAATATCTTACTTCAAACTGCCCTAGCATTTAATAAACCTCTATTAATAGCACCATCAGCCAATACTAATATGATAGAGAACCACTATACAGTAGGTTCTCTAAAGATGTTAACCGTAAATGAAGTTACTATAATATCTCCTCAATCTAAACTATTAGCTTGTGGAGATGAGGGTAATGGAGGATTGGCTGAACCTTTGGAAATATTTTATCAAACAGCAAAACAACTACTAATAAGTGATTTTTGGAGAGATAGAAAAGTAGTAGTAACAGGTGGAGGAACTAGAGAAAAAATAGATGATGTTCGTTATCTATCTAACTTCTCATCAGGTAAAATGGCAAATTCTCTAGCTACTGCTCTATATCTAAAAGGGGCTGATGTATGTCTAATAACAACAGCTAATCACCCTAATATTCCTAATGAAATTTATACTATTGATGTAGAAGATGCAGAGGAGATGATGGAATATACAATTGATTCTATACGAGTAGCCAAAAAAGGAAAAATGAGCAGAGCTACAATGAATAGCTCTCAACCAATTCATCTAATTCAAAAACGACCTTATCTATTTATGGCTGCTGCTGTTTCTGATTTCACACCTAAATATCCTCAAATTGGTAAAATAAAAAAATCTGATATAGGTGATAAGTGGAGTATAGAACTCAAACAAAATCCTGATATACTTCAAGAGATTAACAAAGATGGAATTACAACTATAGCATTCAAAGCTGAAATGGATATTGATAAAGGATTTGATAATGCAAAAGAGCTTATTGAAAGGAAATCAGTAGATGGAGTATGTTATAATCTGTTAAAAGATAGTCAAAGTTTTGGAACAGATGATAATAGTATAGTATTTATAACTCACGAAAATAGTATAAATTTATGTAAATCTGACAAACTAACTCTATCTTTTAAAATCTTGGATGAAAGTCAGAAAATAAATAATGAGTAAAAATATATTAAAACATCTAGCTATTATTATGGATGGTAATGGTAGATGGGCAAAAAATAGAGGACTTATTCGCACCAAAGGACATGAGAAAGGTGCTGATACTATTCGTGATATTACCCAATATTGTGCAGAACATGACACTATAGAGACTGTAACACTATATGCTTTTAGTACTGAAAATTGGAAAAGACCTAAATATGAAGTTGATTTCCTAATGAGACTACTTGATAGATGGCTCAAAAAAGAGCTAAAGACTTATCATAAGTTTGGAGCTAGATTTGAAACTGTAGGAAATATAGAAGGGTTTTCACCTAAACTTCAAAAGACTATAGCTTCTATCAAAGAACAGACTGCTCACCATACAAATGTAACTCAAATTTTAGCTCTAAATTATGGTTCAAGAGAAGAGATAGCCAAGGCTGCAACGAGACTTGCTAATAGAGGTGAGGAGATTACAGAAGAGAGTTTAGGAGATGAGCTAAATACCCCATACAGTGATATAGATTTACTAGTTCGTACAAGTGGAGAACAGAGACTATCAAACTTTTTACTTTGGCAACTCTCTTATAGTGAGTTTTTCTTTACCCCTACACTTTGGCCTGATTTTACACCTAATGAGTTAGATGATATAATAGACCAATATATAAATAGAAATAGACGATTTGGAGGTCTATAGTGTATGATATATTTTTAATAGTTACCATATTTATCTTTGGTATTGTGATAGGTTCATTTCTCAATGTACTTATATATCGCATACCCAAAGCAGAAAACATAGCCTATCCTGCATCTAAATGTCAAAGCTGTCAAACACCTCTAAAGTGGTGGCACAATATTCCTATATTCTCATGGCTATTTTTGGGAGGTAAATGTTATTTCTGCAAAGAGAAAATATCTATGCAGTATCCACTTATAGAGTTTGGTACAGGAATTATAGCAGTTTTGTTATATTTTAAACTAGGATTAGTTTGGTATATGCCTATTGTATTTATGGTATTTGCCTTGCTATTGGCTCTAGTTATGATAGATTTTAAATATATGGCTGTTCCTGATAGTCTAAATCTCTTGGCATTGGCGTTAGCAGTTATTCAACCCAATATTATTGAGTCTATACAGTATGCTCTAATGGCTGCTGGAGGATTAACACTTCTACGATACTATCTTAGCTACTTCCTAAAAAAAGAGGCAATGGGTGAGGGAGATATAATTGTGGCTGGAACTATGGGTGCATTATTAGGTTTCCCACTTTTCTTTTATGCTCTGTTTCTATCAGCTATTTTAGCCCTTATACCATCAGTTATTGCAAAAGATAAAATGGTGCCATTTGTTCCATTTTTGGCTATGGCTACTTTTATAGTTTATATTTTAGACACCCAAGTCTCAACTTTGGTACAGTGGATTATCTATGGCTAATAGACTAGGTAGAGTTAGTATATCTAAATATATATCCCAAAACTTTACTAAAGCCTTTTTAACTATATTTTTACCCCTATTTTTTATAGGGTCATTAGTCTCTATAGTTCAACTATCTTCACTTACTAAATTTATACAGATTGATTTTTGGGAGATGGCTAAACTATATGGATATAATCTACCTGCAATGCTTTTTTATACTATACCTATCTCATTTCTAATTGCAGTTACTACTGTACTACTTCGTTTATCTACTGATAATGAGTTAATGAGTCTATTTGCACTAGGTATCAAATCCAAAAATATTATTAGACGGCTATTAGTCGCATCTATACTATTTTCAATACTACTACTCACCCTCTCTATTATAAAAATGCCCCAAGCAGAGCAACAATACAAAGCGTTTAGAATTTACAAAACGACACAAGCCAAACTGAATATATCAGCTTCACAACTAGGGCAAAAATTTGGTGATTTTTTTGTATATATAGAGAGTAAAAAGGGTGGAAAGATGAAAAATATTGTCATATATACCAAAGAAAAAAATAGTTCCAATAGACTATTTATTGCACAGAATGCAAATATAGAGACCAAAAATTCAATAGTAACACTAAAACTAAATAATGGTAGTGGATATACATTTTCAGAAGAGTCTCTCAAAATGATAGATTATGCAAATATGCAAATATTTCAAAATATCAAAGGCAAATCATATAATTACAAAAATATAGAAGAGTACTGGATGAAATATGCCAAAAATCCTAAGAAAAAAGGTAAAATACTATTTTTTATATTTATAAGCCTCATTCCTATTATCGCTCTATATATAGTATCAGCATTTTCTATTATAAACCCAAGATACCAAAAGAGTTATGCTTATCCTGCTTTAGCAATTACCACAGTACTACTATATGTCATAGCTACTATAATACAAAATCAAGGCTCATTACCACTACTAATTGGCTCAATAGTTACAATAAATATTATAGGATTGATACTATTTCATTATAAAGTATCAAAGTACTTCTAATGAGAGTAAAAGTAGTTATAGCCTATGATGGAGCCTCTTTTAGAGGTTTTCAAAAACAAAAAAGTACAAAACAGACAATTACTACAGCTATAGAAGAGGCTCTAATCTCTGTAGGAATAAGAAATGAGATACGAGGAAGTGGTAGAACAGATGCAGGAGTTCATGCCACAGGTCAGGTAATAGATTTTGAACTACCTATATATTGGCAAGATTTAACTAAACTAAAAGAAGTTCTAAATAGAAAACTAAAACATATCTTTTTTAAACATATATCCAAAGT
>JANTFF010000009.1 GCA_024763575.1 Sulfurovum sp. | reverse complement strand
TTAACCAAAAAAAGATAATGGTTATTTAATGGAAAATTAATAATTTCTTATAATTTTACTATAGTTATGCCTAAGTTACCTTTCTGACCATAAAAGGATTGTAACTTAGGGTAACTTTTTAGATAATTAATAATCACTTTTTTTAATACTCCTGTACCTGTTCCATGTATAATCTCTACTTCTGAAAACCCATTGACTAAAGCATCAGATAAAAATCTATCTAATTTATCAATAGCTTCATCAGCAAAACATCCTAAAAGTTTGATAGATATAGCTCCTCTACCTGATTTTTCAATAGTAATATTAGTTTTTGATTTTGATTTTATTTTTGGGATAACTCCAATTTGTTTGAGTTGTGAAAGAGGTACTCTCATTTTGAGACCATCAACTTCTATTGTCGCCTCTTTGCCTTTGATAGAGAGTAGTTCTCCTTTTGATGAACGATATTTTACCCTATCACCTACTTTTAGAATAACTTTATTTGGTTGTTCTACCTCTTGGGCTTGTTTTGACTTCTCTTTATGTTTATACGCACTGTTTAAGAGTCGTCTTCCCTCTGTTGATTCTTTGACCTTTATTGCTTCCAAAGCTCTTTTGGTTGCAGCATTGTATCTATTTTCTAGTGTTGCAATAGCTTTTCTATGTTTTTCATTTAGTCTATCTTCTATACTGTCCAAATCCTCTTTTTTTCTCTCAACTGCTTTTAACTCTTCATCTATCTTTTGGATTTTTAGACGCATTTCTCGCTCAAGTGTAGTTGATTTCTCTATAAGTTCATTTAGATTTTCTTTGTCTTCTCCATAAAGCTTTTTTGCTCTATTTACAATATATTCAGGTACACCATATCTTTGTGCTGTCTCAAATGCGTAACTTTTTCCAATACTTCCTTGTAGAAATGTATATGTAGGCTCTCTCCTCTCTTCATTATAGAGTGCAGCAATTAACTCAACATCATCATCTCCACTCATAAGAGAAGCTAACCTTTTATGGTGGGTTGTAACTATAAAGGTAATTCCTTTTTTACGCAATTCATCAAGCATTACACGAAACAGAGATGCAGCTTCATCACTATCAGTTCCTAACTCTATCTCATCTACTCCTACTATAGCATTCTCTTTGTCAAATAGTTTAGCAAACTCTACCATTCGCCCTGCAAATGTAGATATATCATTTTTGACCGATTGTGGGTCATCTATTACAGCCTCTATAGACTTATAGTGACCTACCTCTGTTTTTTGTGCATTACATCTAAAAGGTAAAAGATTTTTACTCATATATACAGCAGATAGTAAAGATTTCAGTAACATTGTCTTACCTCCTGCATTTACTCCTGTTACTAACATAACAGATTTATCTAAATTAATAGTAATAGGTACAGGATTATCTATAGCAGGGTGACAAAACTCATGAATTTTTATATTTTTCTTTTTCGATGGTAATATAAACTGATAATCATAACTTCTAGCAAACTGAATACGAGCTTGATAGTGGTCAAATCTATCAAACTCTCTATTTATAAATCTTATAAATAGATAATATTTATTTAGAGTTATTGAAAATGTTTGACAATATCTATAAATTAACTCCTCTTTTTGAGATAGTAGATTTGACTCTTTTTCTTTGAGGTGTGATATACTTTGAGGTAAAATATAAAAAAATCCTCCAGAGGTTCGACCAACTACAGAGGCTTTTAGAACTTTATTAAATCCTCCACGAACAAGTAAAGTCTCTTCACCATTGAGAAAATGGACTTGTGTATCGACTAAATAATCTTTGAGTTTAGATGAGTGAGCCATCTTATAGAGAGACTCTTTTATAGATGCTCTATTTATTTTAATAGCTTTTTCTATATCATAAAGTTCAGGAATTCTTTGTGTATTTAATCCCCCCTCATCACTAAAGTATAGTAATATATCATTAATCTCATCAGGAGTATCTATCTCTCTTATCCATTTGCCCAAAGGTTCAGGTAAGCTTAGGGCTTTAAGTGTGTTGAAATAGCTCACTATTAACATAAAAGAGTAAATCTCTTCAAGCCGAAGAATACCTTGCTTTTTGATACGGTTAAGCTCATTATCAAGGTTTGGAACATCTTTTGTTGTAGGAAATTCTACAGTTGATAGTGCTGATATATATCTATAGTGTTGATTTATATCTCCCATCATCTCTATAGATTTATCTCTAGCATAAAAGTTTTTGAAGTTTGTTATAAAGTTGTCTAAGTCTAGTTTTTGTATTATAGTTTTCAATGATTTCTCTCGTTTATAGTTAGAGAAATTATATCATATTAATTTAATATCAAGAACTTCCATCATCACTAGGGTCATACTCATTATCATATCTCTCTGGATTTTCAACTTTTTTAAGCTTTGATAGGTATTTTGACATCTCTATAGTCTCATTTTCATCTAATGATTTAGCAAAAGATACCATTATCCCACCAAATGGACTTATAGTTTTACCTTTTTGTAGGGCTTTTAATCGTTTGAGTAGCACCTCTTCTTTTTGACCTATAAGTCGTGGTGCAGAACCCATTCCCTCACCATAGTTTCCATGACATGCGTTACAAGAGTTTTCTATATATAATAGTTCTCCACTTTTTGTTTTGGTAGAGTTATTATCATTTGCTAATAGTGTGAGTGGTAATATTAAGAATAATTTTTTAATCATAGAGTAATTATATCTTAATTACTCTATAAAATTACTTTGTGGGAGAAGTTATAGTGCCTCAGAGTGTTCAGCATCCATTAGTACTGCACCTGCTAAATATACATAAATCAAAATCATAAATACAAATGTTTGAAGTAGTGCAGAGAATGTTAATAATAGATATGCAGGAAGTGGTGCTACAAAAGGAACCAACATCAAAAGTACCCATAAAAATAAATCATCACCTTTGATGTTACCAAAAAGTCTGAATGAGAGTGAAATAATTCTCGAAATATGAGAGACTATCTCTATTGGAAACATCAATGGAGCTAATAGTTTAACAGGACCCATAAAGTGTGCAAAATAGTGAACTACACCATTTTCTCTAATACCCTCATAGTTATAGTAAACAAATACTATTAAAGCTAATGGTAAAGTTACATTGATATTTGAAGTTGGAGATTCAAACCCTGGAATAATACCTATAACATTTGATAGGAAAATAAAAATACCTACAGTTGCTACCAATGGAAGATATTTTCTAGCTAACTCTTCGCCTATTACATCTTTACCCATAGAGATAACGCCTCCAAGGTAAGCCTCCATAACATTTTGAGTACCTGTTGGTACTGCTTTAAATTGAGCTGTTGCATATTTAGCCAAAAGAATAGCCAATCCTGCCACTAAGATTAAGTGAGCCATAACCATACCGATACCATGCCCAGTAAATGCACCTAAAAAAGTAAAAACACCTTCCATATATTCATCCTATTGTTAATAATTTTGGTGATTATATCTTAGAGTGGCTTAGTATCTAGTTATACTATTTATAAATAAAGATTAACTATTCAATAGAGATGATAGAACAATTAATTGTGTACTTTAGTTACATCAAAAATGAAAATTCTCACCAAGGTAATATTTTCTTACACTTTTGTTATTCATTATCTCTTCACTTGTTCCACTTGCCAACATTTCACCATTTCTCATTACATAGGCTCTATCACAAATATCTAAAGTCTCTCTAACATTATGGTCTGTAATCAATACTCCCATATCCAATTCTATAAGTTGACTTATAATTCCTTGAATATCCTCAACTGAAATAGGGTCAACCCCTGCAAATGGTTCATCTAACAGTAAAAATTTAGGTTGAGCTACCAATGCTCTAGCTATCTCTACTCTTCTTCTCTCTCCACCACTTAGCTGAATTCCATATCTTTTACGAATTGGTTCAATATTAAATAGATTGAGTAGGTCTTCTATTCTTTTGGAGATTAGATTATTATCTAATCTCATAGCTTTTCCAGCAATTAATAGGTTCTCTTCTACTGTCAAATCTTTGAATATACTTGACTCTTGGGGTAAATACCCAATTCCTTTTTTGGCTCTTTGACTTAGAGGAAGTTTTGTAATATCTTCACCATTTAGATAAACTTTACCTCCACTTACATCAGTAATCCCACAAATCATATAAAAGCTCGTACTCTTTCCTGCTCCGTTTGGTCCTAGTAGCCCTACAATCTCACGAGAATATACTTTGAGTGATATATCATGAATAATTTTTGTTTTTTTAATGGTTTTGGATAGGTGTTTAGCTTCTAATAAATGTTGCATTTAATTTTTCTCTATTTCATATTTTCTTTGATTTTCAAAGGGTGTAATAGTAACACTAAAAACATTATATCCAGCATCCAATAAAAATTTTTTAAGTTCATCACTACCCCATTCTACCATATGCCAACCATCTTTATCAAACTCTTCAAAAAGCCCTAATTCCATAAACTCATGGTTTTGGATACGATATAAATCATAATGGTATAAATCTTTATCATAACACTGTTGCAATGAAAAGGTAGGAGATGTTACCTCTCCATCTACCCCTTTTGATTTAGCTATTTGTGCTGTAAGTGTTGTTTTACCTGATGCTAGATTACCTATTAGAAATATTATTGCATTTTTGGGTACTACTTCATTTAAATAGTTTACTACTTTTTCTATATCTTTTAGTGATCCTATTATCTCTTTTTTATTCATCTATTTGACTCTTTTCCAATTATATCCAACAATATTTCTCAACACACTATCAAACTCTATTCCTACAATATAAATCTCATTATAACTAGATAGATATTTTTGATAATAGTTTTTCTCTTTTATCTGCTCCAAAGCCCCTTTTGTATCTACTTTGAACTCAAATATATAAATCTTATTGCCTATAAATATACTTAAATCAATTCTACCATGATTTGTAATATCTTCAGAAATAACATTTTCAAATCCTGCTCCTACAAAATAGGCATATATTACACTTGCATAAAAACCTTCATAGTTTTTTATATAATTTTTGCTAAAGTTATTATATGCAATAGATGCAAATAGGGATATTAGAGTATCTTTTAGCCCTTCTAAATCTGATTTAGCCATTAGTTTATATAGTGCTATTTGTACTTTAGTTTTTTTGCCTTTTTGAATAAAATAGTTTGTCAATATATAGTCATTGAAACTCTTTTTGACCTCTAAATTGGGGTAGTGTAGATGATAAATACAATTGTCTCCAAACTCTTCAATCTCTTTGATAGTTAAATATCCACTTTGAAACATTACCGTCTCTAGTGATAGATTTTCCAAATCAAAACTATCTAATATCTCTTCACCTACTTCTATATCTTCAAATTCAGCTAAATTATATTTACCCTCTTTTAGAAGTTGTATCAAAAAGTTTGGTGTTCCTGTTTTGAACCAATAGTTATTAAATCTATTTTCATTTTTGATAAATAGTAGAATATTAAAAGGGTTATAAACCTTGTCTTTTAAAAAGTTATAACCATTATACCATGATTTTAGTTTTTCCAAATCAACACCTTGCAGATATGGTTTAAATATTGTCTCTATATTATTTTGAGTATATCCACATATATTTCCAAATTTAGGTGTGAGGCTAATGTCTTCTAACATATTTAGTCCACTAAAAATACTTGCCCTACTAAATTTACTAACACCTGTCAATAGCACAAATCGAATATATTTATCACAACCTTTTAATATACTATAAAAGGCTCTAAGTGTCTCTCTATTGGCATTGGCAATCTCTATTTGGTCTAAGTTATCAAGTATGGCTTTGTCATATTCATCTATAAGTACTACTACTGGTTTATTGTATTTTTGGTAAGTCTTTTTAATTAATTCTTCAAAACATGAATCATACGCTTCTATCTTTTCACACTCTACTTTTAGATTTTTTTGGTTTGATATTAATATATCATGTATTCTATTCTCAAGATTTTTGGAGCTTCTCAAATCTCCACTAAAGTCAATTTTGATTACAGGATATTTATCTTCCCAATCCCATTTATTATAAATATCTAACCCCTCAAAAAGAGTTTGATTTCCCTCAAATATCTCTTTGATAGTACTTAAAAATAGAGATTTACCAAATCGTCTTGGGCGTGAGAGAAAAGCGTATTTGTAATTATCTATTAGGTTATATGCCTCTTGGGTTTTATCTATATATATATACTCTTTTTCTCTTATTTCACTAAATGTTTGTATGCCTATTGGTAGTTTTTTTAGATTATTCATAATGCATATATCAAAATCTATTTGAAACCTGACTAATCAACTCCAAATGCTTTTGAGCCTTGCCACTCTCTATCCCATCTCTAGCAATCTCAAACGCCTCTTTTATATCTCTAGCTTTTCCATCTGCAAATAGTGCAAATCCTGCATTTAGTATTACTATATCTTGTTTGGCTCTATTGGCTTTATTTGCAAATATATCTCTAGTGATTTTGGCATTATCAGTTGCACTTCCTCCTAATATTGCCTCTTTTGGTGCTAACTCAAATCCAAACTCTTGTGGGTCTATGACTCCTTGGGATACTATTCCTCCCTCTATATAGGCAAATGGGGTTGTTGTGGCTAGAGAAATCTCATCCATTCCATCATTACTACTTACGACAAATGCTCTAGTGGCTTTTAGCTCTATTAATGCTTTTGCCATCCTCTCTATATAATCAGGGCTAAAAACTCCTAATAGATATTTTTTTGCTCCTGCTGGATTGGTTAGTGGTCCTAAGATATTAAATATAGTTCTATGTTCTATTGATTTTCGTATAGGCATAATATGTTTCATAGCAGGGTGATGGTTCATGGCAAATATAAAACAAAAACCTATCTCTTCTAACATCTTGACCTGTTGCTTTGGAGTTAGATTTAGATTGATACCCAATGCCTCTAAAACATCAGCTGAACCTGAATTGCTTGTTATACTTCTATTGCCATGTTTAGCTACTACTGAACCTAATGAGGCTAAAAGTAGTGATACTGTTGTAGAGATATTAAAGCTACCACTTTTATCTCCTCCTGTTCCTACTATATCTATGGCTCTATCTTGTAACTCTTTGGATATTGGTAGTTTGATAGAGTGTTCACGCATGATTTTTGCAACTGTTGCAATATCTTCATAAGTTTCACCTCTATTATATAACTCTATTAGAAGTTCTTTTGCACTCTCTGTTGATAGTTGATTATTAAATAGTTTTTCAAATTGTTCTTTGGTATTCATTATAATATCTCTTTGACATATTCATCTTTTTTACTTTTGGGGATAGTTTTTGTAGTTGGTATCTGTAGTACTTCATAGTTTTTTGCACCTTTTAGATACTCTATTGTTATTTTGTCTCCAATAGCTATATTTTTACTAGCTTTGGCTTTTAGCCCATTGATATAGACCACTCCACTTTTTACCATATCTGAGGCTATTGTTCTTCTTTTTACTACATTTACTGCTGATAGCCATTTGTCTATTCGCATTTTTATTCCTTGTTTGTAGGGTGTGTTTGGAAATATATGGTGTGTTGGAAACACACCCTACTGTTTAAATTCTTGTTCTGCTTGATTTGCGACTACTACTCCTGTCATAGATAGATTATCACCTACTATATAATTCTCAGCTCTTAGTTCATCTAAAACTTTTTGGGCTTCACTCATATCAAACATACCTGTATTGACTAGAGAGTTCATAGTCTCTTCCATACTCTCCCCATCTTCTCTTTTGGCTATTGCCAAAAGGAAGACCTTTTTAAATATATCCATATTTTGCATTAGTGTAAATCTGCGTTTAGTTTTACTTCTCTAGTACTTCGTCTAGCTATCATCTCACCTGTTGTTGAGTTTTGTCTATAGTGGATACCATTTAATCCTTGAAGTTCACTACCTTTGAATATCTCTTTATCTTCTAAATTAGCTTCTGGATTTGCTTCTTTGATTAATTCTAACTCTTTTGTAGCTATTTTAATTTTAGTTCCTGCTAAAACTGTAATACCTGCATCAACGATACACCCGTCACCTAGTGGTAATCCTGTAACAGAGTTTGCTCCTAAAAGTGTATTTTCTCCAATAGAGATAGGGTTACCATCTGTTCCACTTAAAACTCCCAAAATACTAGCTCCTCCTCCTACATCAGAACCACTTCCTACAATTGCAGAGCTAGATATTCTACCCTCTACCATTACAGACCCTAGTGTTCCTGCGTTAAAGTTAATATAACTAGCCCCTGGCATAACAGTAGTTCCACTTGCTAATTGAGCTCCCATTCTAACTTTGCTGCTATCTAATATTCTAGTATTATCAGCTGGTATTATATGTTGTAGGTATCTTGGGAATTTGTCCACACTATCAATAGTTGGGAACTTTCCATTTAGTTTCATCTCTATTTCGTTTTCTCTTAGATACTCTAACTCATAAGGGGTATTGCCAACCCATGCAACATTACTTAAAATACCAAATGCACCATCTAAATTTATAGTTCTAAGCTCTGCTTTACTTTGAGATAAAGCATATAGTTTTAGATAAACTGCCTCTACACTTTTTGGTTCTGTATCTTCAAATATGAAAGCAATTCTAAAATCTTTGCCTATATCCTCCATTGATGCCAATGTTTTAATTACTTGAACATTTTTGTGCATATCTCCTATAGCTTCACCTAAATATGGAGTAAATGCGTTTAGTGCATTGTTTACAAAATTGTCATTAATTGTTGCTACAAACTCTGAAGATGAGAAATCTATATCAAATTTTGCCTCTTGAAGTGCTTTGATAAATACTGCTGATGAACCAAAATTTTCTTTCCAGTTAATTAGAGGGTAGTTTGCTTGTAATACTTTATCTGCATTTTTTTGTCCTCTATCAACTCTAGCTATACCAAATGCAATTGGTTCTCTATAACCATCTTGTGCTTTTACCTCATCAACTAATGCTTTAAACTCATCTGTTGAGTTTACTGTTTCAATTGCCATATATATTACCTTTTTTTAATTAAATTTTTTGGGATTATAGCCATATTATCCCAATAGTTTTTTTAATATTGGACTCTCTTTTTCTCTACCACATAGTGAATAATATAAATCATAAATATTTGATGCGATTAACTCTATCTCCTCTTTTCCTTTTTTATCACAAGCAAAAAGTATCTTATCTCCTATCTCTAATTCTCTATTTTTAGGTAATAAAATCTCCTCATTTTTTCTATGAATAAGAAGTGTGACAATATTATTATTATTTTTCCAATTACTTAATGAGTGTAGAAGTACATCTACAGTTATACGATGTCCATCTAGTAGCTCATGATAAATAGCATAACTCTCCTCTTCATTAATTTTCAGTGCTGTTAATAGTGGATTAGCTCCAATATTAACTCTAAGCATTTTAACTAAACTTTTAGCCCACTCTTCATCTTTGTTTAAAATAAGTTTCAAAAAACGGTTTCTAAGAGGTCTTCCTAAAGATAGTGAAGTTTTATTTATCAATATCTTCTCTATCATAAACACCCAATCTATATTGGCTGCTTCAAATATACTTACCTCTTGCATAGTATTTTCTCTAGCAATTAGATATAAATTGGGATTTAATTTTTTGGCTGTTATCATAATTGATAGATTGTCAATATCATTTTGTGTACCTACAATTAGAGCTACAGCATCTTGGATACCCAATTCTGTTAGTATATCTTTATCATCAGGAGTAGCTCTAATAAACTTGCCACTCTCTATCATATCTCTAGGAGCTAACCGTTTTTCATCAATAAAGACATAATCAAGGTCATGTTTTTTAAATTTTTCTTGCAGTGCTTTACCAAACCTACCATAACCACAAACTATATATTTCCCTTTGGGTAAGAATATAGCTTTATCCATTAAATCACTATTACTATAAATCCAATTTTCAAGCACTAATACATGAGGAGAGGATAAAGCAATATCAACTCTCTTAGCAAAAATTTCAAAAGGATTAACTGGTTTTCCAATATCTGTATCCAAAATACTATTTGTAATATCAAGCATAGTTGATTTGGCAATAACTCTTACTTTTGGATTTAAAAATTTAGTTAAAATAGATACACGGAGATTTTCATCTTCGTTACTAAATAGAGAAATAATAGCTTTGCAGTTGTTACAAGTTATTCCTGCATCTTTTA
>JANTFF010000008.1 GCA_024763575.1 Sulfurovum sp. | reverse complement strand
GTAGCTCTTTTTGATAAATTTGCAGATAAAATTGATAATAAACCAACTGTTGTTATCTTAGATAATGCCTCAATGCATACCAGTAAATTATTCAAAAATAATATCGAAAAATGGGAAAAAAAGGGCTTATATTTACTCTATCTTCCTCCATATTCTCCTGAGTTAAATTTAATTGAAATATTATGGAGAGAAATGAAATATAGATGGTTCGATTTGAATGCTTTTGCTTCCTTTGAAAAACTAAAGAAACATGTCCAAAAGTTGTTAGATGGATTTGGAATGGAATATGACATTAATTTTAGTTAGGTACTTATAGGAAAAAAAGATGAGGATAGAGTAAATTTTAAATGGAAATTTAGAGGTAGGAATATCTATCTTGTAGATGGAACAACTATAACAATGGCAGATACAGAAGCTAATCAAACAGCATATCCTCAACCAAGTTTTCAAAAGGAATGTTTAGGCTTTCCAATATGTCGTTTAGTAGGAATTATTTCACTTGCTACAGGTTCAGTTATTGATGTAAATATTGGCACTTATGGAGGGAAAGGAACAGGAGAGAGAATGCTGTTTCTTGATATGTTACATAACTTTAAAAGAGGTGATATTATCTTGGCTGATGCCCTATATAGCACCTATTCACTGCTATCATTCGCTATTGAAAAAGGTATAGATATAATATTCGTACAAAACGGAAATCGAGCCAAAAAGGCAGATTTTACAACAGGTGAGATACTTGGTAAAAATGACCATATTATTACACTGAAAAGACCAAAAGACAAACCTAAATGGATGAATGAAGAAGAGGCTAAAAATAGACCAAAAGAGTTGAAGATTCGTGAGATTAAAACAGGAGATAAAATCCTTATCACTACCTTTTTAGACAAAAAAACTATGAGTGTAAAAATTATCAAAAAGCTCTATAAAGAGAGATGGCATATTGAAGTTGATTTTAGAAATATTAAAATTACATTAGGGTTGTCCACATTCAAATGTAAGACTCCTGAAATGGTTGAAAAAGAGATGTGGACACATTTTTTAGCCTATAATATTATTCGTTCATTAATGCTTGATTCCGCACTTTATAATAAGATGCTACCAAGAGAAATAAGTTTTAAAAATTCTCTACAACTTTACCTCCATTATCTTGCAAATTCTACTCAAATAGACTATATTAAACTCCTAAGATTAATAGCTAAAAAAGAGATTGGAAATAGGGGAGGAAGGATTGAACCAAGGGCTATTAAAAAACGGCATAATGCTTATCCTTTGTTGATGAAAACTAGAGATGTTGCTAGGGCTGAAGTTTTGAAAAATGGACATCCTAAACAGTAGTGATTTTTACTTGAGTTAGTGCCATTCACCTCTGAGGTTGGTATGAGCCTTGCTAATTATATCAAGAAGAGCAGGATATATTTAGATAAAACTTTTATTTTCGTATGCGAAAAAATGGAACAATTCTTGCATATAGGTTTAAATAATTTTCATCTTTAGGATTTAAAATGAGTAAACCTCTACAAATAAACCCAATTAAACTATCTCAACCTATGGGAGCTATGTTGTTTTTTTTGGGTGTCAAAAATACAATGCCTCTTATGCATGGAGCTCAAGGATGTGCTTCATTTTCTAAAGTTTTTTTTACAAGACATTTTTCTGACCCTATAGCTGTTCAGACTACAGCTGTTAATGATATTACTGCTGTAATTGATGGTGGAGACTACTCTATATTTGAAGCTATTAAAAATATTACCAAAAAAGTAAGACCTGATTTAGTAGGACTATTTACAACTGGTATGACAGAAACAAAAGGTGATGATATAAAAGGGGCTACATATCTACTCAAAGATAAGCAGAAGATGGTTTATGTACATACACCTGATTTTGAAGGAGGCTTAGAGAGTGGCTTCGCAAAAGCTATTAGTGCAACTATTGAACAGTTAATTACTCCTACTACTCAGATAGATAATAAAAAAGCTTTGATAATCCCTAATGTAAATTTAACACCTATTGAGATAGAGACTCTAAAAGAGGAGTTGGAAAGTTTTGGACTTAATACTTATGCTCTACCTGATTTAAGTGATTCTCTTGATGGTCATCTAGGAATTAAACAGGGAGCTGTAAGTAGTGGTGGTATTGAAGTTTGTGATATAGAAGCATTAGGTAATAGTAGTTTAGTTATTACTATTGGAGCTTCTGTAAAGAAGTGTGGAGAGAAAATGGTTGCAAAAAATGAGAATATTACTCATTTACATTTTAATACTATTGCTGGATTAAAAAAAGGCGATGACTTTTATAAAGCTATTTTAGACTTTACCCATTTAAGTAAACCTCCCTTATCTGTAATTAGATGGAGAAAACGGCTACAAGATGCTTTATTAGATACACATTTTGCTATTGGTGGTGCAAAAATAGTAATAGCTTGTGAACCTGACCAAATTTTATCAATAGCTACAACTATAAGTGAGGCAGGAGCTAATATAAAAGCTGTAGTGACTCCTACTAAAAGTGTGGCTCTTGAAAACTTGGATATAGATAATATTATAATTGGTGATTTTGAAGATGTAGAAGAGTATCTAGGAGATGCTGATATTCTGATTAGTAACTTTCATGGAGAGAGAATTACTCATAAACATCATAAAGGATTAATGTTAAGAGGTTTTCCAAATTATGAAGAGATTGGAAATCAGTTAAAGAATGACCAACTCTATAGAGGCTCAACTTATATGTTATTTGAGTTGGCAAATATTCTAAATAACTATAAATATGGACATTAAAAGATTATGGAACAGTTTTTGTATATATATAAGTAGTAAAATTAAAAATGAAGGATACTCTATGAGTCCAGAGATAAAAATTAGTTCTAATATGCAGAATGAAGGGGCTATTAAAGTAGCTTTTGCTACTAATGATAAAAAGAATATTGATGCACACTTTGGAAGTGCTAAAGCATTTCATGTCTATACAGTTTCCAATAAAGGTTATGAGATAGTTAGTATTATTGATATTCAATCGAAAGATACAGATAAAACGGTATCTCTTCTAAAAGGGATAGACATAGTCTATTTTGTCAATATTGGTCCAACAGCAGCAGCAAAGATTATTAATAGTGGAATTTTCCCAATTAAATATAAAGAGATAGTCTCTATCGATACAGAGCTAGATAAACTTCAATCAATGTTAGGTGAGAATCCTCCACCATTTATAAAAAAAATTATTTCACAAAAGGTTGCTTAATGAAAAAGTTATTTATTGATACTTTAATTGGTCAGGTAAGAGCATTAGACCAGTTTGGAACATGGTCAAACAAAACAGATGAAGAGCTTTTGTCAGAAAAGTATGTAAAGACAAAAGAGGATTTACGCAAAATCCCAGTAATTGCTGATATTGATGAGATGCAAACTCAAGATATTCGTCTAATATATCAAGCAGTAGCTCTTGCTTTTGAGAAAAAGACAGGAATTATGTGTTCTGTAGTAATGGAAATGAGTCATGAAGGATTTGGACGAGTTGTAGTTATTGCTGAAAAGATTGTAATTGTAAATAAATTCTTTAAAGATGCACATCGATATTCATTTAGAACCTATGAAAAACTAGAACAAGAGGGTGAAAAGATGCTTAACGGTTCAATCAAAATATATGAACAGTATAAGGGCTGTTCATAGTTATAACTAAAAAATTAATAAAAGGTAAGGAATGGCAAATATAGGGATTTTTTATGCTAGTGCTGGAGGAACTACTAAAATTATTACAGATGCATTAGTAGAGGCTTTTGATATAGATGAAGATAGTGTTATCTTTATGGAAGATGATTACGATGATGTTGAGCAGTTTGATGATTTTGATGTACTTTTGATAGGTAGTTCAACTTGGGGACAAGGAGATACACATTTTGAGTGGGTTGACCCTATGTTAGAGATAGAAGAAGATGCAGATTTTTCTAGTAAAAAAGTGGCATTTTTTGGAGCAGGTGACTGTAGAAAACATGGAGAACACTTCTGTAGTGCATTAGGTAAGCTTTATAATGTCTTCACTAAAGCTGGTGCTACGCCAATTGGTTTTGTACCCAAAGAGGATTATATATATGAGTACTCTTTGGCTGAAATAGATGGAAAACTGTGTGGATTGGGAATTGATGAGCATAATGAGTCAGACAAAACCCAAACTAGGGTGGAAAAATGGATAGAACAATTAAAAAAAGAATTAGGAGAGTAAAATGTTTTTATTGATAGCAGTATTTAATCAGTATGATTTAAAAGATGTATTAGAAGACCTTTTTAATGAGAATATAGAGGGTGTTACTGTTACAGATGTAATAGGAAAAGGCTCTTTTGGACTCAAAGAGGGAGATGAAGTTTCTGATTTGATAGAAAAGGTCAAAATAGAGATTGTAGTATCTGATGAAAAACATCTAAAAATAGCCCAAGCTTGTATTCGTGATAATTGTCAAGATTTGAAAATTGGTGCTGGTAAGATGTGGTGGGTTCCTGTTTTAGGTGTAGAGAGAATTAGAACAGGAGAGAGAGATAGAGAGGCGTTGAGTACACAAAGAAGTGAAGATATAGTAGATGTATCACCTCATTTGATTGAAACACATGAAGATACACCAAGTACTTAATAGGAGTGGATATGAAAATAACAGTTAATAGTTTAGATATTAATGATTTTTATACTCTAAAGAATGCAGAAGACTATTTTAATTTTTTTGGAATTGAGTATGATGAACATTTAATTAATGTCAAAAGATTTCATATTATGAAAGAGTATGGCACACTGATTAGAACGGGTATAAAAAATATTGAACAAGATAATGAAAAATTAATAGATTTTTTGAAGTTTTCTCTATTGAGAGTTTATGGTGATTTCAAAAATGGTTATGCTCCAAGTGCTGCTGATGTTTGGGGTATGTTTGAGAATGAAAAGTTAAGTGGTTGTGCTAGTTGTACACCTACCTCAAGTCAAGGGGGGAATTGTGCTTGTTGACCCCAATGTAAAGCTTTATGATAGTGTAACAGCAAGTCGTTCTGGTCGTGATGAAGAGGAGGCGAAATTTCATATTGGACAGAAAGTTAAACTACTTGAAGATGTTGTAAATGATGGAACCTATCCTCATAGTCCTATAGGGACATTGATGATGCCAAAAGGCTCTATTGGATACATTAAAACTATGGGTGACTTTCTACAAGTAATTCGTATATATGAGGTGCATTTTTTTGGAATTGATATGCCTATAGATATAGTAGGGTGTAGAGAACATGAGCTTGAAGCTATGGAAGATTATATAGATGAAGTAGAAGAAGAGTTTGCAATTATGAAAGCTCATAGAGAAAAAATGCAAAAATTAAGAGAAGAGGATAAATAGAACCTCCATTTCAATTTAAAAGGAAAAAAATGGCAAAAGTAATTTTTATTGGTTTTGATAAATCCAAAGATGGTCTTTATCATGCAGCTATAGGTGAGCCTATTATTCGATTGGCAAAAGATAATGGTATCCCTATTAATTTTGAGTGTCAAGATGGTGATTGTGGTGCTTGTTTGATTAAATATGAAAATATTGCAGATGAAGAGCCAACAAACTATATTGAGGATAAAGAGCTTGATAAACTTGTAGAGATAGGTGTATTAAAGCCAAAAGAGGCAGAACACTGTCAACAGTTTACCATTAGTCCAAAAGTTAGACTTGCATGTCAAACTTTGGTAAAAGGTGATGTAATCATTAAACCGTTTTATGAATAAAACAGAATATATTTAAATAAGGAGTATATAAAATGACAACAAGAGTAGAAATTGTAAATGATTTTTTAGCAGTTAATGTAAAAGAGGGTAGTACTATCCAAGACATCGTAGAGGCAAGTGGTTCAGCATTGCCATTTGGTTGTAGAGATGGTGAGTGTGGTACATGTGTAGTTGAAGTTGAAGCTGGTATGGAGTTTCTCTCACCAAAAACAGAAAAAGAGTTTAAAGTTATGAAAGAGATATGTTATGGAACATGTACACCAAACTCTAGACTCTCTTGTCAAATGAAAATTGCTAAGCCAAATGGTTTGGTAAAATTAAAATATTAATTATATATTTTAATTACCCAAATTTATAAAAAATTTGGGTAAAATATTTTTATGGCAAATCATATAAATTTACAGTTTAAACAGAAACAGACACTACAATTATCCTTGAAGTTATGGTTACCTATACTTCAATCTCCCATACAAGAATTGGATACACTTTTCAAAGACTACTCTTTTGATAACCCTTTTTTGGAGTATAAATCATCTTTTGAATCAAATTACTCTAGTAGTTCATCAAATAGTGATGATAGGCGTAATTTTATTGAAAATATAGACATATATAAGCCTTCTTTGTATGATATTTTAGAAGAGCAGATAGATAGTGAGATATTTCCTACTAATAACTCTAAAAAGATAGCTTATGAAATTTTGTATGATATAAATAGTGATGGTTTCTTTGAAGGTGATATAGGTTCTATAGCTCTATCTTGTAATACTACAGATAATTTTGTAGAGAGTATAAGAGAACGATTTAGATTATTAGAGCCTAAAGGTGTAGGAGCTTTTGATTTATCAGAATCTTTTTATTTTCAGCTTTTAGATTTGGATATAGATGAATCACTTTTTAATTTTACTAAAAAAATAATACAAAATTTAACAAAGTTAGATAGATATGCAAAACATCACTATTTTGAAGAGGCAACTAAAATTATCAAAGGGTTTAACAATCCTCCAGCTGTGGAGTATCTTGAAGAAGAGCCTTATATTATTCCTGATTTTTTTGTTGATATTGACGATGATATTCATCTGCGTATCAATAATGATTACTATCCTGATATTATGGTCAAAGACCCTTTTAGTTCAAAGAGTAGTGAACTTAAAACAAAACTAAAAGAGGCAAGAGACTTAACCAATTTATTAGAGCTTAGGAAATCTACCCTCTATAAACTCGTACTATTGATTGTAGAGCATCAAATAGGTTTCTTTATAGGTCAGGAGTTAAAACCTCTAACTATGTCTGAAATAGCTCAAATCGTTGGTTTTGAAGAGTCCACAATTAGTAGAGCTGTTTCAAATAAATATATAAAGTGTGAAAGGGGAACTTTTTCACTTCGTTCATTTTTTACAAATGCTGTATCAAAAGATTTATCATCAGCAGAGATTAAAAGTTTTATTCTAAGCTTAGTAGAGAATGAACAAAAAGAGAAACCTTTAACAGACCAAAGTTTAGTTGATATGGTAATAAAAAGATACAATATCAAAATGGTAAGAAGAACTATAACCAAATATAGAAATCTTTTAAATATTCCTTCTTCTAAAGAGAGGAAGAAATTATATGCTGTAAAAGATTGATTTTTTAAACACACTCAGAAATATCAAGTTTATCTAAAAACTTTTGGATAAACTCCCCAGAATTTCTAGTACAAATATAATCATCACCTGAAAATTCTACAGTTAAATATCCTATTGATTTACTATCTTTTCTATTGATAACTTCAGGATGAATATCTAGCTCTTTTTCTACACTATTAATAGCTTGGTTTATTTTATCTCTATATGTTAAGTCATTATATCCAACAGTAGCTCTCATATAACACTCTTCCATTCTAACACACGCTTTTTTTGAAATAGTATCTTTTGTAATACTCATAATCTTCTCCAATATTTGTTTAAAAATAACAATGCATAATCTATACCATTAAAAGTATAAAAAATATTATAAATACTGATTAAAATTTAATCAATGGTATCTTAGCCTAAATGGCTAAATAAGCCATTTTTCATATATCAATTCCAAGGTGATTGGCTACCTACTACCTCAAATACAGGATTATTTACAGCAGAACAGACATCTATTGCTAAGTTTTCCAACCCAGCATAGGCTCCATAACTTACCTTTTTCTCTTGATTTACATCCACAAAAGCAATATTCTTTTTAATTGCTGTATATAAGCTTCTACCCCCTGCTAATAGTATATCTACATTATGTTCATCTATTAGTTTAGCTTGTTCATTAGCTGGTACTTTCATCAAAATTGGTACATACTCTTTAGCTATCTCTATATCTTCAAGAGTAGCTTTTCTAATACTTGTTGCTACTACCTCTATACCTATATCTTGGAGTGCTGATGCTATCGACCATGATTTGTTTCCACCTGTATTTAGTATTGCTTTTTTGCCTTGTAGTATTTTTCTATAAGGGATAAGTCGTTTCTCTAACTTCTCCTCCTCTTCTCTTATTACCTCTTCAGCTTTTGCACTCAATGTTTCATCTCCAAAAGCATTTACTATACTCCTTATAGCATTAGTGGTATCTCTTTTCCCATAAAAAGAGACTGATACATGAGGAATTTGATACTTCTCTTCCATTTTACGAGTTAAAGTTATAAGAGATTTGGCACATACAATAACATTTAATTTGGCTCTATGAGCCATCTGTATCTTTTCAATACGACCATCACCTGCTAATGTAGATACAATTTTAATTCCAATTTTTTCCAAAATAGGGGTATATTGCCACATATCACCTGTAACATTATAATCCCCTATTAGATTAATCCCAAAAGGGTGTATTTCGTCTGGTTCTTTTGTCCCAATAAGATGGTTCAAAACAGCCTCTCCACCAAGTCTTGAACCTAAATTTTTACCACCTACAAATCCAGGTGCATGAACTACAACAATAGGTATTTGATGCTTTTTTTCCATTCTCATAGCTATATTATCCATATCATCACCAATCATTGCAGTTACACAAGTTTCATAAACAAAAATTGCTTTGGGATTTTTATTTTCGACTATATACTCAATGCTCTTTTCAAGTTTCTCATGTCCACCAAAAATAACATCATTAGTCGTTATATCGGTATAATAACCCAAAGGGGTATTATCTTCCCCTTCATAACTAGTAAGTGTGGCTCTAGTCTCCCACGAAGCTCCTTGGCAGGTAGAGGGTGCATGAACCAAGTGTACAGCATCAGCATAAGGGAAAAGGGCAATTTGAGCCCCTTCAAAAGCACAACCTCCACTAGTAGCACCAGGTTTTGGTTTGTCACAACCACCCTGTTTGTTTTTATTATGACTACAAGAGGACTCATTTAAAAGCTCTTTTATCTGTTTTCTGTTTACCATA
Organism: Sulfurovum sp.; assembly: GCA_024763575.1. GTDB lineage: Bacteria > Campylobacterota > Campylobacteria > Campylobacterales > Sulfurovaceae > UBA1140. The sequence goes on along the minus strand of JANTFF010000008.1, from coordinate 1,176 downwards.
TATTACTCCGATGTATATCGTTTGTAGAATAATATGCAATAACTGTTCCTTATTATCTTAGCAACACATCACAATACTAAAGTCCATTTAATGCAGGTTTGCTTAAACCACTATTTTCATCAATATAGAGTTTTTTTAGAGAGGTTAAATTCATAAAAGAACTAGGTAACTTACTGATACAATTATCTTCAATATCTAGCTCCTCTAACTTCTCTAACTCTCCAATAGACTCTGGAAGATTGTTTATTTGATTAGATGTTAAACTCAACTGTTTAAGCTCTTTTAACTCACAAATAGTATCAGGTAGAGTAGTTAGCTCATTGTTATCAATAGATAAGTATTGTAAATCCTCTAATTTACTAATATCAAAATCAAGCTGAGTTAATGAATTCTCATTTAGATTTAAACGAATAAGCATATCATGAGCCTCTAATGCTTTAAGCTCTTGTATATTATTACCCTCTAATATCAATGTCTCTAACTCCTCAACCTCTCCAAGAGACTCTGGAAGGGTTTGGAGTTGATTATAAGATAACTCCAAAAAATGTAAAGATTCCATATCTCCAAAACAGTCAGGTAGAGTCTGTAAATAGTTGGTGTCAAATGATATATAGATAAGTTTTGTCAATTTTTTTATATCATCATCAATCGATTTTAAACAGTTGGTTGATAGATTTAAGCGTGTTAATTGACTAAGATTATAAAAGCTTTTAGGTAGAGAGCTTAATTTATTACCTGATAGGTTTATAACTATCAAAGAGTCTAACTCTCCTATAGTTTCAGGTAATTGTGTTATTAAATTATTATTACATTGTAGATTGCGTAAATTTTTTAACTCTCCTATGCTATTGGGTAGTTTTTTGATTTTATTACCTGCGATTTTTAGTACACTTAGATTACTAAGTACTGATATTGAATCTGGTAAATCACTTAACCTTCTTTTAGAGAGGTCAAGTAGCGTTAATTCATCTAACAATGAAGGTGCTGTGGGAATAACAGAGCTAAGGTTATTTGCTTTAACCCACTCTATAAAGTCATCATATAGGTTCATTTCATATCCTTATCTTCTACTTTGAAACTGTTCAATTAGAGCATCTATCTCTTCATAATCAACTGCTCCAAAATCTACCATTTTAAAAAGTGTCATTAGTGGTTTTCTACAACAAGATTTATTAC
>JANTFF010000007.1 GCA_024763575.1 Sulfurovum sp. | reverse complement strand
GTGTTGTATCTCCTGAACTTGCTATTATTGTACCTATGTTTTTACTCTGGTCTTATGCTATATATACATTGAGTCAAGCGAAAAAGAGAATATAACCAAATTTTAGATAAAATCCCGATTAATAATATGAATTAGGAATTAACTAAATGAGTTTAAATATAAAAGAGTTAGTAGAAAAATATAATACTCCACTATATGTGTATGATTTTAATAATATTACCAATAGATATGAAGAGTTAAAAAGTGCTTATGAGGGCAAAAAATCTTTGATTGCTTATGCTGTTAAATCAAACTCTAATCTAGCAGTTATTAAACATCTAGCAAAATTGGGTGCTGGGGCTGATTGTGTAAGTATTGGTGAGGTCAAAAGGGCTTTAAAAGCAGGAATACAGAAGTATAAAATTATATTTTCAGGTGTTGGTAAAAGAGATGAAGAGATAAGAGAGGCTCTAAAAGAGGATATTTTACTGCTTAATTTAGAGAGTGAAGCAGAGATGAAGAGAGTTGCTATAATCGCTGAAGAGTTAGGGGTTGAGGCTAGAATATCTATTCGTGTCAATCCCAATGTTGACCCTCAAACTCATCCATATATCTCAACTGGACTACATGAAAATAAGTTTGGGGTTAGTATAGATACTGCTAAACGAATGTATATTTATGCTAAAAAATCACCACATCTTAATCCTATAGGAGTTCATTTTCATATTGGTTCACAACTTACAGAGTTATCTCCAATTTCAGAAGCTTGTGAGATAGTAGCTGATTTGGTTCGTTCGCTAAAAGCTATTGATATTGATATTAAATTTTTTGATATTGGTGGAGGACTTGGTGTTGTTTATGATAATGAAGTGACTATTAAGACTAGTGAGTATGCAAGGGTTATTAGCAAAGCTACAAAAGATTTAGATGTAACTATTTTAATGGAACCTGGTAGATATATGATGGCAAACTCTGGTATATTTTTGACAAGAGTATTATATGAGAAACAAAATGGTGATAAGCGATTTGTAATTGTAGATGGTGCTATGAATGATTTACTAAGACCTAGTCTATATGGTGCTTATCACAAAATAGAGGCTGTACAAAAAGATGGAGAGAAAACTCCTGCTGATGTAGTAGGTCCTGTTTGTGAAAGTGGTGATTTTTTGGGTAAAGATGTAGAGTTACCACTATTAGATAATAATGATATATTGATAGTTCATAGTGCAGGGGCTTATGGATTTACAATGTCTAGTAACTATAATACTAGAGGAAAAGTAGCAGAGGTTGCGATATTAGATGGCAAAGATTATCTTATTCGTCAAAGAGAGAGCTTTGAAGACCAAATCAGATTAGAAGAGGCTTGTGATACAAGTTGGCTGTAGGGCAAATATAAACTATTGCCCTTTATTAGGGAAGAAAGGGTTGAATTATGACACTAGAAGAGTTAAGAGCTGAGATTGATAATATAGATGATACTCTATTAGAGCTATATAATAAACGAATGGAGTTTGTCCATAAAGTAGGAGAGCTTAAAAATAGTACAGGCGCACCAATATATCGTCCAGAGAGAGAGCAGTCTATATTAAATCGACTCAAAGAAAGAAATAAAGGGAAATTGACTGAAAAGGCTATTGATGCACTATTTTTGGAGATGTTTGCAGTAGCAAGAAATTTGGAACTTCCTGAACGAATAGCTTATCTAGGCCCAGAAGCTAGTTTCACACATCAAGCAGCAGAGAGTAAATTTGGTGCAATGAGTTCATATCTACCTATTGGTACTATCAAAGGTGTTTTTCGTGAAGTGAGTAAAGGTACAGCTAAATTTGGTGTAGTACCAATTGAGAATAGCTCAAATGGTATTGTAAGTGATACAATCAACTGTCTAAGTGATTATGATTTAAAGATTATTGCAGAGGTTTTTGTGGATATTCATCATACTCTATCTACTACTTGTCAAGATATTAAAGATATTAAAAAAATCTACTCTAAAGATATTGCATTTGGTCAATGTCAAAAGTTTTTACAAGATTGTGGATTAGATGAGGTAGAACAAATTCCAGTAGAATCAACAGCCAAAGCTGCAAAAATGGCAATAAAAGAAGAGGGAAGTGCTGCTATTTGTGCCGATATTGCTGCAAAAATGTATAGTTTGCCAATTCTTTTTGAAAATATAGAAGATTATGATAATAATAAAACTAGATTTTTTATTGTAAGTAATTTTGATAATCTACCATCAGGAACAGATAAAACTTCAATATTAGTTAGATTACCAAATAGACCAGGTGCATTGGTTGAATTTTTGAATGATTTTGAGAAATCAAAAGTTAATCTTACCAAAATCAAATCACATATCGTAGATGGTATCTCTGTATTTTTCCTTGAGTTCAATGGACACAAAGATGATAAAGATATACAAAAAATTATCAAAAAACATGAAAATTCAATAAAAATATTGGGTTCTTATGTTAAAGAGAGTGATGATATTTAATATAAAAAGGAGTTCAATTGAAGTTTAATGATAGTTTAAAAGAGATACAGATTTATGAGGCTGGTAAGCCAATTGAATTAGTAGTTAGGAAGTTTGGGATTGCTCCTCAAAATGTGGTGAAGTTAGCTTCTAATGAAAATCCTAAAGGGTGTAGTCCAAAAGTTGCTAAAGCAATTTGTGATAATGCACATAAAGCTTTTTTGTATCCTGATGATAGTTTCTATGAACTCAAAAATGCACTCTCACAAAGATTTAGTGTAAATGATGAAAATATTATAATAGGTGCTGGTAGTGACCAAGTTTTGGAATTTATCTCTAGGGCGTTATTGACTCCTAATGATAGTGTATTGATGAGTCAAGTTACATTTGCTATGTATGAGATATATGCTAAACAGATGGGTGCTACAATTATACGAACTTCCTCTTATCAACATAAAGTAGATGAGTTTATATCTGCTTATAAGAAGCACAAACCCAAAATTATATATCTATGTACACCAAATAATCCTACAGGTGATGGAACTACAAAAGAGGATGTATTTAAAATTATAGATGCAGTAGATAGTGATACACTAGTAGTGATTGATGGTGCATATATGGAGTATGCAATTGCAAAAGACAGAGCTTATGAGATTACTCCAAATGATATATTAGATAGAGACAATGTTATTTATCTTGGTACTTTTTCCAAAGCTTATGGTTTAGGTGGTATGCGTGTTGGGTATGGTATTGCTAATAGGGAACTTATTCATGAACTATATAAAATGAGACCTCCATTTAATATTACAACTCTTTCACTTATTGGTGCTATAGAGGCGTGTAAAGATGAGCAGTTTGTAGCTGATTCAATTGCTTTACATACTCAAGAGATTAAAAGATATGAGAAGTTTGCAGATGAAAATGGATTTGATTATATAGATAGTTATACTAATTTTATAACTTATATATTTCCTGATAGTATGAACTCTACAACTGTATCTGATGCACTATTCAAAGAGGGGGTAATTATCCGTAATTTAGCCTCATATAAGATGAATGCTATTCGTATAACCATTGGTACAAGTGAACAAAATAGTAGATTTTTTGAGATGTTTAGAAAGGTGAGTAGTTGAATAAATTTGGAGATTTAAAAACAAAAACTGTTAAAGAGTTAGAAGATATTGCTAAACAAATTAGGCAAAGGATATTAGAAGTAGTAAGTAAAAATGGTGGACATCTAAGCTCTACTTTGGGGGCTACTGATATTATTGTAGCGATGCATGCTGTTTTTGATGCCCAACAAAATCCATTTATATTTGATGTCTCACATCAATCTTATGCACATAAACTATTGACTGATAGATGGGATGAGTTTGATACACTGCGTCAATTTGGTGGACTTAGTGGTTATACTAAACCAAAAGAGTCTAGTAGTGATTATTATATGGCAGGACATAGCTCTACCTCTATATCTTTGGCTGTAGGTGCTGCGAAAGCAATTGCACTAAAAGGAGAAGGGGAGCATAGATTACCTATTGCAGTAATTGGTGATGGAAGTATGAGTGCAGGTATGGTTTATGAGGCTATGAATGAGTTGGGTGATAGGAAATATCCTGCTATTATAATACTAAATGATAATGAGATGAGTATAGCTTCACCTATTGGTGCATTGAGTAGAATACTATCTCAAACTATGGCTTCATCTTTTTATCAAAAATTTAAAAATATGACAAAAGATGTATTAGAAAACTTACCAAGTGGTGCTACATATATGGCAAGAAGATTTGAAGAGTCTTTTCAACTAATAACCCCAGGTATTTTATTTGAAGAGTTGGGATTAGAGTATATAGGTCCAATTGATGGACATAATATATCGTCACTTATTGATACACTTAAACTTGCTAAAAATATGAAAAGACCTGTAATTATCCATGTCCAAACAACAAAAGGAAAAGGATATGAGATAGCAGAGGGTGCAGGTTCAAGTAAAGAGCATTGGCATGGAGTTGGTGCATTTGATATAGAAACAGGAAGTAGTAATAAAAAATCATCTCCAAAAGCATCAACAGCAATATTTTCAGAAACTCTAGTAAAATTGGCTGATGAAGATACAAAAGTAGTTGGAGTTACAGCAGCAATGCCAAGTGGAACAGGTATGAGTGCTGTTATAGAAAAATATCCTGATAGATTTTGGGATGTAGCAATAGCTGAACAACATGCAGTTACTTCTATGGGTGCATTGGCAAAAGAGGGATTTAAACCTTTTTGTGCATTGTACTCAACCTTTTTACAAAGAGGTTACGACCAACTAATTCATGATATATGTCTAATGAATTTAGGTGTAGCTTTTGCTATAGATAGAGCTGGAATTGTAGGAGAAGATGGAGAGACACATCAAGGTGTATTTGATATTTCATTCCTAAGAGCTATACCAAATATGACAATTTTTGCTCCATCATCAAATAATAGTATGGTAGAAGCTATGAAATTTGCAAAAGATTTTCCAACACCATGTGCATTTAGATACCCTAGAGGTGCTTTTATCTCACAAGAAGATGACAATACCCCTTTTGAGTTAGGTAAATCATATACTATTCAAGAAGGCAAAGATATACTATTTATTGGTTATGGTAATGGTGTAGGACGAGCTATAGAGACAGCAAAACTAATAGATGCTACTCCTACTATTTTGGATTTGAGATTTGTAAAGCCACTAGATAGAGATAGACTTATGGAGTTAGCCAAAACACATAAAAGATGGTTTATATTTAGTGATAGTGCTAAAATTGGTGGAGTTGGTAGTGCAATTTTAGAGCTGTTATGCAAAGAGAATATAAGAGATATAGATTTAACCTCTTTTGAGTATGAAGATGAGTTTATCACTCATGGGAATACTAAGTTGGTTGAAGAGAGTTTGGGATTGTTGCCTGAGCAGTTGGCAAAGATAGTAGATAATTAATATTGAAAAGTGAAAAATGAGTAAAGAGTACATATTTACAAGTGAATCAGTAACAGAAGGTCACCCTGACAAGATGGCTGACCAAATTAGTGATGCGATTTTAGATTATATTATACAAAGAGACCCAAATGCTAGAGTGGCGTGTGAGACGGTTTTAACTACAGGGATTTGTCTAATAGCAGGTGAGCTAAAAACTGAGATATATGCACCTATGCAAGATATTGCTAGAGAAGTTATTAGAGAGATAGGTTATACTGATGCTAGTTTTGGATTTGATTATAGAAGTGCTGGGATACTTAATGCTGTTGGTGAACAGAGTATGGATATTAATCAAGGTGTAGATAAGCTCTCAGGTGAGATTGGAGCAGGTGACCAAGGTATGATGTTTGGTTATGCTTGTAATGAAACCAAAGAGTTAATGCCTTTGGCTATATCTTTGGCTCATAAGATTACTGCCCAATTAGCTAAAGTGAGAAAAAATGGAACAGTTCCTTTTTTGAGACCTGATGGTAAAGCACAAGTTAGTGTAAAATATATAGATGATGAACCTGTAGCTATTGATACTATTGTAATATCTGCTCAACATGATGATAATATCTCTAAAGAACTTTTACGAGATGCTATTATTACAGAGGTTATTAATGAAGTGATACCAAAAGAGTTTTTATCTAATAATATTACCTATCATATTAATCCTACAGGACGATTTGTAATTGGTGGTCCACAAGGTGATGCAGGACTTACTGGTAGAAAAATTATTGTAGATACTTATGGTGGTAGTTGTCCTCATGGTGGTGGTGCATTTTCTGGTAAAGACCCTACCAAAGTAGATAGAAGTGGAGCTTATATGGCTAGATATATAGCCAAAAACTTAGTATCAGCAGGTGTTAGTGATAGAATTACTATTCAACTTGCTTATGCTATTGGTGTAGTAGAGCCAGTTTCAATTATGATAGATACACATGGTGATAATAGTATATCAAATGATAAAATAATTAACTGTATTCACGAACTTTTTGACCTATCTCCAGCAGGGATTATCAAAGAGTTAGACCTTTTGAACCCTATATATAGGAAAACTGCCTCATACGGTCACTTTGGACATGAAGAGAAGGGTTTTGGTTGGGAAAAAATTAATCGTGTAAATGAGATAAAAAGCTACTTGAATATAAAAAAATAGAGGTTAATTTTAACAATTAAAGGGTTATTTAATTATCTTTTGATATAGTTTTGGAGTAACTTAAAAATTAGGAGAACAAATATGGCAGTAAAAATTACAGATACCTGTATCAATTGTGCAGCTTGTATTGACGAATGTCCAGTAGAAGCAATCGTAGATGAAGATGATAACCCAACAGGTGAAGAGATTTATTATGTTTACGCAGACAAATGTGTAGAGTGTGTTGACCACTTTGATGTTCCAGCTTGTGCTGAAGCATGTCCTACAGAGGGATGTATCGTTTGGGATGATGTATTAGAAGGTCATCCAGCTTCACCTGATAGAGGTGCAAAAGACGAACCAGTTATCGAAGACTAGTTCTTTTTGGGATACCCTTTTTGGGTATCCCAACAGTAATTTATATTTTTCTACAAACAGTTTCCTCTCAAAAGCTTTTTCTCATTAAATTTTAGATAATATTCCACAATAAAATAGAATGTATAGTGATTTATCACTCTCATAATGGAGCAAATATTAATGGAACAAACATTATCAATTATCAAACCAGATGCAGTAGCTAAAAATGTAGTAGGTCAAATTCTTTCAAGATTTGAAACAGCAGGACTTAGAATTGCAGCAACTAAAAAAGTTCAACTAAGTCGTGCAGATGCAGAGGCATTTTATGCTGTTCATTCAGAGAGACCTTTCTTTAATGACCTTGTTGAGTTTATGATTAGTGGACCAGTTGTTGTAAGCGTACTTGAAGGTGAAAATGCAATGGCTAAAAATAGAGAGCTTATGGGTGCTACTAATCCTAAAGAGGCTGATGCTGGTACAATTAGAGCTGACTTTGCTGATAGTATTGATGCCAATGCTGTTCATGGAAGTGACTCTTTAGAAAATGCACAAGTTGAGATTAACTTTTTCTTTGCACAAAGAGAGATTGTTTAATATAAACTATGAAAATAGTTTTTGATAAGATAGGACAGACTCCAAAACCTTTTGATTTAACAGTAGATAGTGTTAATTTCAAAGGAACTTTGGTCAAGAGTGCTTATCATCGTGTTAGATTAGAGGGAAGTTTAGATGGTGTCATTGATTTGACATGTGATAGATGTGGAGATGAATATCAAGAAAATATAAGCTCTCCTCTAAGCTTAACTTTGAGTGATGAGATTATAGAGACTGAAGATGATTTGGATATAATCGAATTTTTAGATGGGGTTATAGATTTAGACTTTATAGTTCAAAGTGAGATAGCTTCAATTCAAAACTCATATCATAATTGTAAAAATTGTGAAAATGATACCCAAGAGTTCGAAAAAGAATTCTAATTAAAACAAAAAATACAAAGGATAAAAAATGGCAGTACCTAAGAGACGAGTAAGTAAGACTAGATCGGCAAAAAGAAGAACACACTACAAAGTTACACTTCCAAGACCTGTAAAAGATGAAGATGGAACATGGAGAATGCCTCACCATATGAATATGACAACTGGTGAGTATAACACAAAAAAAGCGTAAGAAGCAGTTCTTATGATTAGAATTGCCATAGACGCAATGGGTGGGGACTTTGGTCCTGAACCTATTATTGAAGGTGTTATCCAAGCACTTGATGAAAAAAAATTCTTGCCTATACTTGTAGGTGATAGAGAACAGATACTACACCACTTACCCCAATACTATTTAGAACAAGTACAGATAGTAGAATCTTCTGATGTTATCTCAATGAGTGATTCAGCTACACAAGCTTTGAAACGAAAAGAGTCATCTATATATAAAGCTGTTGAGCTAGTTCGAGATAAAAAATCTGACGGTGTAGTCTCTGCTGGACATAGTGGTGCTACTATGGCATTGGCTACTTTGCGTATTGGACGACTTCCTGATATTTCTAAACCAGCACTAGCAACTATTATGCCTAGTCTTTCACCTATTGCCAATACACTACTACTAGATGTTGGAGCTGTTACAGATTGTACAGCCAAAAATCTATATGAGTTTGCTATTATGGGTGAGGTTTATGCTCAAAAGGTTTTGGGGCTGAGAAAACCATCTGTTGGACTTCTTGCCAATGGTGAAGAGGATAGCAAAGGAAATTCACTAACCAAAGAGGCTTTTAAACTTATGAAAGGTAATGTACCAGGGTTTAAAGGTAATGTTGAGGGTAGTGATATATTCAATGGCTCTGTTGATGTTGTGGTATGTGATGGATTTACAGGAAATATTGCTTTAAAAGCTAGTGAGGGTGTAGCATCAACTATCTTTGATTTAATGAAGACACAGATACGAAAATCAATCCCTGCAAAGATTGGGGCATTGCTTATGAAGAAAAAAGTGTTTAAAAAACTCAAAAATAAAGTAGATTATGCAGAATATGGTGGAGCTCCTTTACTTGGAGTAAATGGTTGTGCTATTATATCGCACGGAAAAAGTAATGCAAAAGCGATTAAAAATGCAATCTTTCAAGCAATAGCCTATAATGATTCAAATGTAAATAGTGCAATAGAAGCATTACTAATTAAAAATAACAAACAAGGTAAATAATGTACGCAAAATTTCACTCTATTGGGGCATTTGTACCCTCAAAAATATTGAGTAATGAAGATTTAGAGAAGATGGTAGATACAAGTGATGAGTGGATTTTAAAGCGTACAGGTATCAAAGAGAGGCATATCGCAGGAGATAATGAGGTCACAAGTGATATGGCTGCTAAAGCGTCAAAAATAGCAATAGAGAGAGCAGGATTAGAGCTTGAAGATATTGATTTGGTAGTTTGTGCTACAGTTACACCTGATTATTTTAATATGCCTGCAACTGCATGTATTATCTCTGATAAAATAGGTATCAAAAATGTTCAAGCTTTTGATATATCTGCAGCGTGCAGTGGATTTGTTTATGCTCTTAGTATTGCCAAAGCATTTATAGAATCAGGAATGAAAAAACATGTTCTTATAATAGGTGCAGAGAAGTTTAGTTCATTAGTTGATTATACGGATAGAAGTACTTGTATCTTATTTGGTGATGGTGCAGGTGCGGCTGTAATATCTGCTACGGATAATAAAGATGAAGCTATAGTTGATATTCATGCTAGTGCTGATGGAAGTTATGCTGACTTTTTAGTTACTCCAGCTCCAGGTAGTGTAAATCCTGTTTCTCAAAAAGTTATAGATGAAGGGTTAAACTTTGTTCAGATGAAAGGAAATGAGACCTTTAAACTAGCAGTTAAAACTCTAACTAAAGATGTTAAATCAATTTTGGCAAAAAATGGTATAGAGTCCAAAGATATTCCTCATTTTATCCCACATCAAGCTAACTATCGTATTATCAAAGCAGTTGGAGATGCTCTAAAAATGACAGAAGAACAAGTTGTTTTGACTGTAGAAAAATATGGTAATACTTCAGCTGCTTCTATTCCTATGGCTATCAATGATATATATGAGTCAGGACGACTCAAAAAAGGTGAGATGATGTTACTTGATACCTTTGGTGGTGGTCTTACTTGGGCTAGTGCTTTATTACCTTTTGCAGGTGAGTTATTGTAGAGACACTTTGTCTCCCCATATTTATCATAAAGACTACTTTAAAATTCTAAATAAAAGTAGTTAATAAAAAAAATTACTTACTCGACGACACTCTAATAAAAAATTAAAATCAAAGAAATATTTAGATAAAATAAAAAAAAGAGATTATTATGAAACTATTATACTTTGTACTCCTTACTACTCTTGATTTAATACGCCACATTCGCAAAAGTGAGGTCA
>JANTFF010000006.1 GCA_024763575.1 Sulfurovum sp. | reverse complement strand
ATATCACTTTGAAGCATATAATAAACAACACTCGTTATATCCTCTAAATCTTGGTTCATTTTATAAATATCTCGATAGTGGAGAGTATCATGATTATGCACCTGCAACTGTTCATGCTATTCATAAGACATCAGTATCAGGTAAAAAAAGAGACTTTGAAAAACTCAAAAATATTATAAATAAAAGAGATAAAAAGTTTATCCGTGATTATTTTGATTTCAACTCTAACAGACAAGAGATTTCTATAGATGATGTAGAGCCTAGAAGTGAAATTTTCAAAAGATTTTCAACAGCAGCCATGAGTTTAGGTTCAATTTCACCTGAAGCACATGAGTGTATGGCAGAGGCTATGAATACTATTGGTGGTAAAAGTAACTCTGGAGAGGGTGGAGAAGACGCTATTAGATTTGATACTATCAAAAACTCAAAAATCAAACAGATAGCATCTGGAAGATTTGGTGTCACTCCTGCTTATTTGCGTTCAGCAGATGAATTACAGATAAAAGTCGCTCAAGGTGCAAAACCAGGTGAAGGTGGTCAACTGCCAGGTCATAAAGTTACTCCTCTTATTGGACGATTACGACATACAATACCAGGTGTTACACTAATCTCACCTCCACCTCATCATGATATTTACTCTATTGAGGATTTGGCTCAACTTATCTTTGACATGAAACAGATTAATCCAAAAGCTCAAATAGCTGTTAAACTAGTTTCAACTGCTGGAGTTGGTACAATTGCAGCAGGAGTTGCTAAATGTTATGCTGACAAGATTATTATCTCTGGGGCTGATGGTGGTACAGGTGCTGCACAATTAGGCTCGATTAAATTTGCAGGTAACCCATGGGAGCTAGGACTTATAGAAGCACACAATGCACTTAAAGCAAATGGACTACGAGGTCAAGTCAAAGTCGAAACAGATGGTGGACTCAAAACTGGTACAGATATAGTCAAAGCTGCAATACTTGGAGCTGAAAGCTATGCCTTTGGTACGGGAGCATTAACAATTTTAGGTTGTAAAATTCTTAGAATTTGTCACTTAAATAGATGTTCAGTTGGAATTGCAACCCAAGAAGAGAAACTACGAGACTATTATGAAGGAACTGTAGAGAGACTTATTAACTACTTTACACTTCTAGCTGATGATGTTAGAGAAATATTAGCAGAGTTAGGATATAAATCAGTAGAAGAGATAGTAGGTCAAACACATCTACTCAAAGTTATTGATGATGAGTTTGCCAAAAAATTTGATTTTGAGTCACTATTAGTTAAACTTGATGGAGATAACACTAAACAGGTTGAGTTCAATGAACCTTATGATAAAAATGAGTTTGAAAAAGAGATATTAACTAAAGTATATCCAGCTATAAAAATGCCTAGTGAGACTGTAAATATTACAGAGAAAATCAATAACCTAAATAGAAGTTTTGGTACACGAATTTCAGGAGAGATAGCAGAGTATTATGGAGATAAAGGACTGCCTGAAGATACTATTACTATTAATCTAAGAGGTACATCTGGTCAATCACTTGGAGCATTTTTGAGTAATGGAGTTAGTCTATATCTAAATGGTGCAGGAAACGATTATGTAGGTAAAGGTATGAGTGGAGGTAAAATTATAATTACTTCTAAACTATCAGGGTGTAACTTCTCTTTGGCAGGAAATACATGTCTATATGGTGCAACAGGTGGTAAACTCTATGTCACAGGACAAGTTGGTGAGAGATTTGCAGTAAGAAACTCTGGAGCTATTGCCATAGTAGAAGGAACAGGAGACCACCCATGTGAATATATGACTGGTGGTGTAGTTACTATTTTGGGTAAAACTGGAATAAACTTTGGTGCAGGTATGACAGGAGGAGTTGCATTTATATATGATGAGCCTCATGAGTTTATCGAAAACATCAATGCTGAATTGGTTGAAGCTAAACGGATTGATACAGATGATACAGACAACGAGAGATATTATCTCAAAAAACTACTCAAAGACTACTATAAAGAGACAAAAAGTGCTAAAGCCAAAGATATTTTGGATAACTTTAGAGTGGAGATTAGAAACTTCTGGATGGTTCGTCCAAAAGATATGATGCAAAGACCACTCAAAATAGAGGAGGGAGAATAAGATGCAAAAGTTTTTTGACCTAGAGAGAATTGAAGCAAGAAAACGGTCAGGTGGAGAGAGAATTAAAGATTTTGATGAAATCTATGAAGTCTTTTCTGTAGATAAAGCAGCAGACCAATCAGAGAGATGTATTCAGTGTGGAGACCCATATTGTCATAATAAATGTCCACTACACAATCTAATCCCTCATTGGTTAAAAGCCACTGCTAAAAAAGATTTACCTTTGGCTTTTGCATTATCTAATGAACCATCACCTTTCCCTGAAGTTTTAGGGAAAATATGTCCTCATGATAGATTATGTGAGGGGGATTGTACTCTCAATGATGGACATGGAGCAATTACTATTGGTTCTGTTGAGACATTTATAAATGAAAAAGGGTTTGAAAAAGGGCTAAAACCAATTTTTGATGCTCCAAAACAAGATAAAAAAGTAGCAATAATAGGTGCAGGTCCTGCTGGTATCTCTGCTGCTACATTTTTACTTAGAGAGGGTATCCAAGTTGAGCTTTTTGATAAACAAGCACGAGCAGGTGGGCTATTGACTTATGGAATTCCTGGATTTAAACTTGACAAAACAGATATAGAGAGAAGAACAGGCTTTTTAAAAGAAGCAGGTGCTATATTTCATCAAAACTGTGAAGTAGGCAAAGATATTAGTTTTGAAGAGCTAACCCAAAAATTTGATGCAATCTTTATTGGTGTAGGTGCAACACAAGGAAGAAAAGCCACTATCAAAGGAGCTGATGCAAAAGATAGCTATTTGGCTATGGAGTTTCTAAAAGCTATACAACAGAAAAACTTTGGTGAAGAGTATGATAAAAGTATAGATGTCAAAGGTAAAAAAGTAGTAGTAGTAGGTGGTGGAGATACAGCAATGGATTGTGTGCGAACTTCACTACGAGAAAAAGCCTCTTCTGTTTACTGTGCATATAGACGAGATGCTCACAATATGCCTGGTAGTAAAAAAGAGTTTATCAATGCTAGAGAAGAGGGAGTGGATTTTGAATTTAATAGTTCTCCAAAAGAGGTTTTGGTAGATGAAGATGGTAAAATTATCGGTATCCAAATGATAAAAACCCAGCTTGGAGAACCTGATAAATCAGGCAGACAGAGAGTCCAAGAGGTTGAGGGAAGTGAATTTATTATGGATGCAGATGTTGTTATATTTGCTTTAGGTTTCAACCCTGTTAAATATGAGTTCTTGGAAAAAAATGGAATTGCACTTGATAAATGGAATGGTATTGTAGTTGATAAAAATTATGAGACCTCAAAATCAGGTGTCTATGCAGGTGGTGATTGTCATAGAGGTGCTGATTTGGTAGTAACAGCTGCACTTGATGGTCGTGAGGCTGCTAAAGCTATAGCTAAAAAGCTTTTGGCTTAATTTTATTCCCTAAAAAAAGTCACAAATTGGTTTATATTTGTGACTTAGAACTTCTGATAAAAAATAGATAAATACTTACTCCTATTTATTTATACCAATCATTATTTAATTTTTTAGAAATAACTTAGTCACTATTGATAACGAATATGGTATTATTTCATCAATTAAAAAAATGGAGCATAAAAAATGAATTTTGCAAACCTTTTTTCTAGTATGATAGGTAACAAAAATAGTACAGAAAATGAACAGAGTAATTGGATAAAATGTCCTAAATGTTTGGCTCTAATGTATTATAAAGAGGTCGAATCTAAATGTAATGTCTGTCCAAAATGTAACCATCATTTTAGAATTAATGCAACCAAACGACAAGAGTTTCTCTGTGATAAGGGAAGTTTTGTAGAATATGATGCATCGTTAGCTCCTGTTGACCCTCTCAAATTTATAGATAAAAAAAGTTACAAAAAACGATTAGAAGAGGCAAAAGCAAAAACAGGAAAAACTTCAGCTGTTATTGGCGGTAGTTGTACTATAAATGGTATTGAGACTGAACTTATTATATTTGATTTCTCTTTTATGGGTGGTAGTTTGGGTTCTGTTGAAGGTGAAAAAATAGTTCGTGCAGTTAACCGTGCTATAGAAAAAAAATGTGGACTTATTATTATCTCTGCTAGTGGTGGTGCAAGAATGCAAGAGAGTACATTCTCTTTACTACAGATGAGTAAAACTTCAGCTGCCCTTAACCGTTTACATCTTGAAGGCTTACCATTTATATCTATACTTACAGACCCAACTATGGGAGGAGTAAGTGCTTCATTTGCAATGCTTGGTGATATTATTATAGCTGAACCTGGTGCTTTAGTTGGATTTGCAGGACAAAGAGTTATCAAACAGACTGTTGGTGTAGATTTACCAGAAGGTTTTCAACGCTCAGAGTTTCTATTAGAACATGGTCTTATAGATATGATTGTTGATAGAAATGATATGAAAGATACAGTTTCTGGACTACTTAAACTATTTTTAGAAGATAATCCTAAGATAGTAAAAAAACAGATAGAAGATGTAACTAAAGATACTACTGAAGAGACCTCTGAAGATACTCCTGAAAGTAACTCTATAAACTTAAATGAAGATTAATATTTATATAATAGATAAAAAGTCAAAAGACAATCTATATGCTCCACTTATAGAGCATTATAAAAAAATATCTAAACCTTTTGCAAAAGTGGAGATTTTTGAAATCTTCACAAAAGATATAAGTAAAGCACATGAAATTTCCACAGAAGCTTCACAGAAATCATATACTATTGCACTTAATAAATATTTATCAAATGGATATAATGTTGCTCTTGACCCTAGTAGTAAAGAGGTAGATAGTTATATCTTTTCAGATTTATTTAAAGATAGAGGAGTTGTAAACCTCTTCATTGGCGGAGCTTTCGGCTTTGAGAGAGGTTTTTTGAATAAATGTAATAAGACCATATCTTTTGGTAAAATTACGATGTCACATAAGTTGACAAAGGTGGTTTTAATGGAACAAATATTTAGAGGTTTAACTATTTTAAATAACCACCCATATCATAAATAATTAGGAGATATATTATGTTAAATACAGAAGATATAAAATTTTTTAAAACAGCACTAGAAGCTAGAAGAGATAGGATAAAAAAGAATTTAAATATCACGACAGAAGAGATGAATGGTCTAAATAGTAATGATTTAAGAGATGAAGCAGATTTTGCTTCAACTTCACTCGGTAGAGCTGTTGATAATGCTATTTTGACTCAACAAGCAAACGAATTAGCAGAAATTGAACTAGCTTTAGGTAAAATTAGTGAAAATCTCTACGGTATATGTGAAATGTGTGAAGAAGAGATAAATATTGAACGACTCAAAGTCAAAATATTTGCTCGATACTGTATAACATGTAGAGAGGTTATAGAAAAAGAACATAAGTAATAAGGAGAGAGTTTATGCGTTTAGGTTTATATATACTAGCATCAATAATTTTAATGGTAGCAGTAGGTATATTTGTTTATACTATTAACCCAAGTGATTTTAGTTATAATTTAATGGGAATACAAATACTTTTACCAATTGCAGTATGGATTACAATTCCTATGTTTATTTTGATGGTAGCTTCTTTGGTTCATATGATGTTTTATGGGACTAAGAATTTCTTCAAATTTAGGAAATGGGAGAGTGATAGTGATAGTCTAAATAATGCACTATATTGGTCTATTTTGAACGAACCTAAACCACAAAGATTTAATCTTCCTAAACTAAAAGAGACAGCTAATATACTACAAGTATCCAATATAAAAGTAAAAGGTACAGTAGATGGAGTATCAGAAAAACTTCAAAGTGCTTTAAATATTATTAATGAGATAGATAAAGGTGAATGTGTTGATTTCAAAGATAAAAAATTAGCCCATATTTTATCCAAGAATAATCCTCTAGTTATCAAAAATCAAATAAACTGTTTGAAAAAAGATGAGAACTTTATTGAAGAGGTTCTACAATCCAAAGATAAATATAGTGATACTATTTTCGAAAAAGCATTAAAACAGTTTGCAAAAACAACAACATTTACAAAAGCGATAAAATATAGCAAAATCTTTAATAGAGAAAGTTTTATGATACTTATAAATCGTGTTACTCGTGAAGATGATTTAGGTCTAACTGTAACTATATTAGATGAATTTATTGTGGACTTGAATAGTGAATTAAAATGTAGTGATTTCTTATTTATTGCAAATATTACCAAAAAACAGCTATTGCCTGATGATAACCTAAAACTTTTTAGAGGATATGACGGTAAATATATCAAAGCTCAAATTGCATATCTATATCTTTTATTTGAATATGAGATGATTGATAAAGCAGGAGAATACCTCCAAGAGCATGATGCTGATGAGTTTATTAGATTTAGAGCATTATATGACCTCAAAAAAGAGCATAATAAATACAAAATTACAGACCTTATAAATATCAAACATATATGTAATGACGCTTAATTTCAATAAACCCCTTTTTGCCCTTGCCCCTTTGGCAGGGTTTACTGACCTCCCTTTTCGTAGCGTTGTCAAAAAATTTGGAGCTGATTTAACAGTTAGTGAGATGATTAGCTCTAATGCCTTATCTTTTCAGAACAATAGAACTATCAAAATGTTAGAAAAAAGTCCACTAGAGACTCCTTATAGTATCCAAATAGCAGGTTCTGACCAAAAAATAATACAAAAAGCTGTTGAACTTATAAATGATAGAGATGGAATAGATATTATAGATCTAAATTGTGGTTGCCCTGCTCCAAAGGTAGTAAATAATCTACAAGGAAGCTCACTTCTAACAGACCTATCAAAAATGGCCGAAACGATTAAAACTATCAAAAAATACTCCAATAAAAAATTTACCTCTGTCAAAATGCGTTTGGGATTTAATGAGAAAAATCATATCGAGATAGCTAAACTTTGTGAAGATAGTGGAGCAGACTATATTGCAGTTCATGGCAGAACTAGAAGTGGACGATATAAAGCTCCTGTTGACTATGATGCTATCAAAGAGATAAAAGAGTCTATATCTATACCAGTTATTGCCAATGGTGATATAACAACTCCCCAAAAAGCCAAATGGGTACTAGACTATACAGGTGCAGATGGTATTATGGTAGGAAGAGGAGCTGTTGGAAAGCCTTGGATATTTAAACTTATGAAAAACCATATATTCGGCTCAGGAGATAGTGAGGTTACCCCTCATCTAATCCAAGAGGTAGTATTAGAACATTTTGACCAAATGGTAGAGTATTATGGAGAGTATGGAGCTG
Organism: Sulfurovum sp.; assembly: GCA_024763575.1. Classification (GTDB taxonomy): domain Bacteria; phylum Campylobacterota; class Campylobacteria; order Campylobacterales; family Sulfurovaceae; genus UBA1140. The sequence goes on along the minus strand of JANTFF010000006.1, from coordinate 3,791 downwards.
TAATGTTTCGAAAACATCTACACACCTACTCCAAAATAGGCTACCTTGGTGCTTCAGAGTTTCGTAATTTAGTCAATAGAGTAAATGATACCAAAGAGATGAGAGATATTATAGAAGAGTTTTTTGCACAAGGATTAATCAATCAATGATACAAACAGCATTCCCATATATAACTATTTTACTCTTTATTGCTTCTATACTAGTCTATGTAGAGCATAAGAGCAAAGCAAAGTTTTTTGAATATCTTCCTGCTATAGTTATACTCTATTTTTTAGTTATGACTCTATCTAGTTTAGGCGTTTGGAGTAAAACTCAAGAGATAAATCATACATATAAAGCTTTTAAATCCAATCTACTACCTGCTATGATTTTTTTGATGTTATTACAATCAGATATACGAAAGATACTTAAACTTGGTAAAAAGATATTACTAACATTTTTTATAGCATCTTTTAGTATCTCTATAGGCTTTATAGTCTCATTTATGATATTTCATAATCTATTTGAACCAAATGCATGGAAAGCATTTGGAGCATTGAGTGGCTCATGGATGGGAGGAACTGGTAATATGGTAGCTATACAAGGGGCATTAAACTTACCTGATAGTGATATGGGATATGTACTATTAATTGACTCTATAGATTATGCTATATGGGTTATGATACTTTTGGCTTTAGTCCCTTTTGCTACTAAATTTAATAGTTGGGTAAAAGCTGATGGTTCTATACTAGAGAGTCTAAGTTCATCATTAAATATAGAAGATACTAAAAGAGATATTGACTTTGCTTCTTTATTTATGATGTTGGGACTAGCATTAGTTGTATCTGTAGTATCACAGCAGATAGCTCTGTTTATGCCTACTACAGATTTTTTGACCAAAAATACTTGGATTGTAATATTTGCTACTATTATAGGGATAATAGCAGGTGTTACACCTCTTAGCCGTCAAGCTTCAGCTTCACCATTGGCTAATATTATGCTATATTTTATAGTAGCACTTATTGCCTCTAGGGCAAATTTTGCTGAACTCTCACAAGCACCTACTTATATTTTGGCTGGATTTTTTATTATTGCAATTCATGCTACTGTTATGATAGTTTTTGCTAAACTGTTCAAGTTAGATTTATTCTCATTAGGTGTTGCATCTTTGGCTAATATTGGAGGGGTTGCATCTGCTCCTATTTTAGCAGGGGCTTATCATAAAGCTTTAATACCTATTGGGGTTTTAATGGCTATGATGGGGTATATAGTTGGTACTTTTATGGGGCTAGGAGTTGCAAAAGTTTTAATGGTAATTGCCATATAATAAATTGGAGATATATAATGAAAATAACAGATATACAAACCCAAATAGTCAAAGCACCACTCAAAACACCATTTAAAACAGCCCTGCGTACAGTAACACATTTGGAAGATTTAGTAATAAGTATTTATACAGACAATGGATTAATAGGTTATGGAGAGGGAGCTTCCACAGCAGTAATAACTGGAGAGACTCTTGTTAGTATGAGAGGAGCAGTAGATAATATATTTAAAAATCTATTAATAGGGCGTGAAATAGAGGATTTTAATTCACTTCTAAATGATATAGATAAAGCTATGGTTCACAATAGTACCATCAAATCAGCTCTACAGATGGCTCTATATGATTTGCGTTCTCAATCTTTAAAAGCTCCTCTATATAAATATCTAGGTGGAAGTCAAACAGAGTTTGAAACTGATATAACTATTAGTCTAAATGATATAGAGACTATGATAGAAGATTGCCAAAATGCTATAGAGTTAGGATATGGTATTTTAAAAATCAAAGTAGGTCAGAGTTTAGCTAAAGATTATGATAGAATTAAAACTATAGCTCAAATATTTCCAAATATAAAACTAAGAATAGATGCCAATCAAGCATGGAGTGCCAAAGAGTCTGTAACATTGCTTACTAAACTAGAAAATCAAGGAGTAGTTACAGAGCTTATAGAACAACCTGTAAAAGCAAATGATTTTAGAGGAATGAGATATATTAAACAGAGAACTCTAACCCCCCTACTCGCTGATGAGTCTGTATTTTCTGCCAAACAAGCTATAGAACTATTAGAGATGGATGCTTGTGACCTCATTAATATAAAATTGGCTAAATGTGGTGGTATATCTTATGCTTTACAAATTGCAGATATTGCAAACCTATATAATGTCAAATGTATGATTGGGTGTATGTTAGAAGGAGCTATATCTGTAGGTGCTGGAGTACATGTAGCATCTGCTAGGAGCAATATTATAACTATGCTTGATTTAGATGGAGCTAATCTTTTGGCTTCTAATCCTGTAGTTGGTGGAGTAGAGTTTAATGAGAGTAAGATTAAATTGAGTAATAGTTATGGGCTTGGAATAGAAAAAATATGCTAAAATTCTAAAAAAATTGGAAGTAAAATGAAAATAATAAACCCAAACTATATCTATATAGATGATATATTCCAAGAAAATATAGCCATAGCTTTTTCAGATAAAATAGAAGCCATAGATAGTATAGAAAATCTAAAAATAGAATATCCTGATGCAGAGATTATTGAAGGAGATAAAAATTCTGTACTATACCCTGGATTTATAAACACCCATGTACATTTAGAGTTTTCAGCCAATAAGACTACTCTAAAATATGGTGATTTTATGCCTTGGCTAGACTCAGTAATTATAAATCGTGATGATTTACTCCAAGAGTGTAATAATGAGATGATGTTAAAAGCTTGTAATGAGATGCTTTTATCAGGTGTTACTACATTTGGAGCAATCTCAAGCTTTGGGACAGAATTAGAAGTATGTGAAAAAACTCCTCAAAAAGTTATATTTTTTAATGAACTTATAGGCTCAAATATGGCTTATGTAGATGCACTATATAATGACTTTTTGGAGAGATTAACAGCATCAAAACAATCTAAAGAAAAAGGTATAATACCTGCTATTGCTATACACTCCCCCTACTCTGTGCATCCTGTAGTACTAAAAAGAGCCGTAGAGATAGCCAAAAATGAGAACTTACCTCTATCAGCTCACTTTTTGGAGTCACAATCAGAAAGAGAATGGTTAGAAAATGAGAGTGGAGAGTTTTTGGACTTTTTCCAAAAATATTTTAATGCATCTAAACCTGTGACTACTATTTCAGAGTTTATAGAAAGTTTTGATGAAGTTCCAACACATTTTACTCATGCTGTTCAAGCTACAGATGAGGAGTTGGAATATATAGCTAGTCAGGGTCACTCTATAGCACACTGCCCTCGTTCTAATCGTCTATTGGGTTGTGGGCGACTTCCTATTGAGAAAGTTCAAAGCTTAGATATCCCTTTTAGTGTAGCAACTGATGGACTAAGTTCAAATAACTCACTAAATATTTTTGATGAATTGCGTTCTGCTTTAATGCTACACCACCAAGCACCATTAGATAAACTCTCCAAACTATTGATAAAAAGTATAACTTCACAACCTGCTAAAATTTTTGGACTAAATAGTGGAGAGATAAAAGTGGGAAAAGATGCTGATTTAGTATTAATTAATCTACCGAATAGACCAAACTCATTAGATGATATAGCCTTACAGACTATTTTACATACTCAAAAAGTTGATATGCTATTTATTAATGGTTATTCTATTTAAAATATAATATCTATATGAAAAATTTTATATTACTATATATCTCTATTTTACTGTTTAATGGATGTCAAGAGTTATGTGATACCTCTCCTTTATTAGGAGACAAAAAAGGGAAACAACCCATAATTATTGTCAATAAAAACCGTCATCTAAAT
>JANTFF010000005.1 GCA_024763575.1 Sulfurovum sp. | reverse complement strand
TTAGATATAATTTCAAAACTTTTGATATATTATAAGGATATACATGCGAGTATTAACAGGAATTCAAGCTTCAGGCAAACTTCACATTGGAAACTATTTTGGAGCGATGAAGCCAATGATAGAGCTTCAAGAGAGTGAAGAACTATTCACATTTATTGCAAACTATCACTCTTTGACCACTTCCAAAAATGCTAATCTACTCAAACAGCTTACACTTGATGCTGCTATTGATTATCTCTCATTAGGGATTGACCCAAACAAAACAACCTTTTGGGTACAAAGTGATGTACCACAAGTATTAGAGTTATATTGGATACTCTCTAAGTTTACTCCAATGGGACTACTAGAGAGGGCTCATAGTTACAAAGACAAAGTAGCAAAAGGAATTCCAGCTAATCATGCACTATTCTCATATCCAGTATTAATGGCTGCTGATATTTTACTATTAGATACCCAAAAAGTCCCTGTGGGAAAAGACCAAATCCAACATGTAGAGATAACTAGAGATATTGCTACCAAACTAAATAATGAGTATGGAGAAATTTTTACCTTACCAGAATATATTGTAAATGATGATTTGGCTACTATACCTGGTATAGATGGGCAAAAAATGAGTAAAAGTTATGATAATGCTATAGATATTTTTATGGAGACAGAAAAAAAACTACAAAAGAGATGTAATAAAATTATAAGCTCATCTACACCACTTGGTGAACCATTAGAGTTTAATGGATGTAATATCTATAATCTAGCATCACTATTTTTGGATAAAGATAAAAAAATAGAGTTACAAAATAGATACCAATCAGGTAAAGAGGGTTACGGTCACTTCAAAAAATATCTCAAAGATTTAATATGGAGTGAATTTGAAGAGGCTAGAGAAAAAAGAGCCTACTATTTAGAACATCAAGATATTGTTCGAGATATTTTAAATGATGGTGCTAACAAAATGCGTAAAATAGCAGATGCTAAAATGGCTACTGTGCGAGAAGCTGTGGGGATATTGTAACTATATCCCACCCAAAAAATCTTTCTTTTTCAAATCTCCATTATAAACAATATCCTTAACATCTATATCTTCTCTTTTGAGAACATCAGGGACTAGGTCTTGTTCATTTAGAAGTTTTATCTCTTCATCTAGTTGCTCTTCTTGATAAGTCATCATCATATCAGCTGCCATTACTTGTGGGAGTTCTTGGATCTTGACTAGTTTTTTAATCTCATCCTCTACTCCCTCACCCTCTATGGTTACAATTATTTTACCTGTTGCTTTATCATGTAAATGATAATCACAATAGTCTGCTTCTTTAAAAAGTTCTACCAACTCATCTATATATTTTGATGGGGCTTGTACTACTACACTTGATATATTCATCTTTTCTCCTTTGATTTTTAATTGGTGTGATAGGAATCACACCCTACGGTTTTAAATTCCATACCATGATAGTACTGTCATCACTTGCTGAAAATAATCTGTTTTCATCTTTGAATATCATAACATTTAGTGTACTCTTTTGACCTTTAAGTAGGGCTATTTTAGCTTTAGTTGATGTATTATAGATACTTATATTGTTTTTTTCATCAATGCTAAAAGCTACTTTTTTAGCCGATGGAGATAGTACTGTAGAGTAGATAAGAAAATCTCCTGCTATATAACTACCTTTGCCACTAATAGCATTATAGATTGAGCCTCTTCTATCTTGTCCTGCTCCACTTATAGTATCTTTTTTGAAATCAACTCTATAGACATTATCAACATTTTGACCTTTGAGCTTCTTGATAATTTTTCCTGTTTGAACATCTACAAGATTTAAAACACCACTCTCACAAGAAAATACCACTTGGCTTTTATCTTCATTGAGTGCAAAATCAGAAAATTTAGACTCACTTAATTGTACTCTATATAGCTCTTTTTTAGTTGTCAAATCTAATAGTGCTACCTCATTACTTAGATACCCTAATAGAATATGATTTATATCTATAAACCGTGCTTTGATTATCGCCTCTTTGTCATTAGGAGATAAAATTTGAGTTAGATTATTATCATATATAAAAAGGTTAGAGTATCCACCTTTACCACTATCGCTAAGTAGTAGATATTTACCATCTATGGTATCGGTACTCATGACACGAGCTGGTATCTCATCACCCATAAAATCTTTGACATTGGGAATATTTATCTGTTTAATTTTCTCTTTTTTTATCGTATCATACACTTCTATATGTCCACTATCTGTAGCAACTACTAGATTATCACCACTTAGTACCATATCTTTGACTGTTCCATTTATCTCTATAGTTGAAATGGGTGTTATCGTTGGTACTGCCCAAATTCTTAATGTAAATAGAATTAGAATCAATAATTTTTTTATCTCAAAACTCATTTTTTCTCCTTGTATAATCAATTGCCATAGTTGGACATCGTGATATACAAAATCCACACCCTGTACATCTATTCTCATCTATTATAGGATTGAACATCCCATTAAATAAAATTGCATCATCAATACATGGCTCTTTGCAAGAGTGGCATATCACACCCTCATGAGCTATACATTTATGAAAATCAATATGAAATATGATATTAAGATTTTCTGATGTTTCTATATTTTCCAAAGATAATACACCATCAATACAAGCATTGGCACACTCATCACAAAAGGTACACCCATTTTGCTTAAAACTTAGTGTTGGAGTTCCATCTTCAGCTATAAATATAATCTTCTCATCACAAGAAGTGACACATGCTTTGTATTCACAGCTTGGACACTTATTCTGAAAAATAGACTCATCTTTTCCATAAGGTGGTCGAACCAAGAAAATTTCCTCTTCTTGGTTTGGAACTAATGGTTTAGTAAAAGATTTAAATAAATCTCTTCTACTTGCCACTACTCAACACCTTCATTCATAGCATCTGCTAGACTAGAGTGTGCTTTCATTTTATCTTGACCTTTAAAGTCGGGTATAAATGTATTGGCTACATCAGTATCTGTTTTAGACTGAGGAGCATGACATTGTGAACAGTTAAATCTACCTTGATAGAGTTTATCTGATTTCTCTGCTTTTGCTATTTTAATATCACTTACATTTCCAAGTTCACCATTCATTCCAACAGTTTTACCCTCTTTTACAAACTTACCATCTTTTAGTTCTGTTTTTGGTCTATAGTTAGTAAAGTGAGATACTGGAATTGCTGTTGCACCCACACCTTTAGAAACATCTGGCATATGACAACCTAGACACTGGTTATTATTTTGTGTAATAGGCAATAGTCCATCTACAGAGTGAGGAATCATTGGTGGTGCATTGAGATAGGCTCTTTCAAATTTAGTTGAACTACCAGGTGCTGGTCTACTGTAGTCTGTTTTAACAGGTAACTCTTTATTATTCTCTTTATAAAGGTTATCTTTTCTAAGCCCTAGTGTACTCTCTGTCACTACTTTTTTATTACCCAAATCCTCTTTTGCAATTCTCTCTGGAGCATTTTGTACACCTTTGTTAATATCAATAACTTTTGATTGGGCTACAGCTGCAGCAGAAGCATGTTCTGTTGCTTTATCTGTTGCGACACCAGTACCAGATTTTACAGAGATTGCTATGGCTTCTATATTGGCATCAGTTAAAGAAGCAACTTGCCCCTTCATCATCGCCTTCATCGCACCACCATAAGAGCCATCTTTATAGCCTTTAAGTGCTTTGATAATATCCTCTTTACTCATATCTTTTACTACTTTAGATTTACCCATTGCTTTTTTCTCAAAATACTGCCCATGGCATCCTGCACATGCTGCTGTACTAACAGCATAAGTGTAAGATGAAGCAATTAATGAACCTAATGCAATTACCTTAATAACTTTTGTCATTCTTTCTCCTTTATTTTAAAAATTTTCTAATACTAAATTCCAGAGCATCATCGTTACAGACATCGATACAGCGACCACAATTGGTACACTCTCCATCTGTTACAGAGATACTACTTTTGTTTATCATATGTAAGACTTGATTTTCAGGACAGACAACCTTACACCCCATACAATTAGTACAGTTTTCATGATTATGTTCTACTCGAATCAAGCTTTTTGAACCTATTAGTGAATAGGCAGCACCCAAAGGACAAAGATGTCCACACCAACCATTTTTGACCCCAAATAGGTCAAAAAGAAATATCGCAATAATAACCGAGATACCTGCACCAAAACCAAAGATAATACCCCTTTGCATAATAGTAATAGGACTAAATACCTCAAAAGCAGAGATACCTACTATAGCAGAGACGATAATACCTAAAACCATAATCCAATAGCGTGTTCTTCTTTTTAAAAAGCGATAATTAACCTCTTCTCTATCAAGTTTAAGTTTTCGTCTAAGCCAATTAGCAAGGTCTGTTACCAAATTAATAGGACATACCCAACTACAAAAAGCTCGTCCACCTACTACCATATAAAATATAGTAATAATCAAAGCTCCCAAAAGAACATCAGCACCCAATACAAATCCACTTGCTAAAACTTGCACTGTAGTGTAAGGGTCAGCCAAAGGAATAAAACCAAAGAGACGAGAAGAGCCAAAAGTTCCTTCTAACATATGCCATCCATAAGCATTAGCACCAAAATATAAAAAGAGAATTGTAAACTGTGTTACTCGTCTAAGGAGTAAATATTTCATATTTTTCATCAATACTCTACCCCCATATTGAGATAATCACTTGCCTCTTTTTCACTTCGTTCATCTTTGGTATGTATCTCTTTGGCATCTTTTACTCTCTGTTGGTCTTTTTCATCCCAACCTTTGACATAATGATTACCTGCTTTTCCTGTAGAGTACTTACGAGGTAGTACAAATATAGCTGGTTTTTCTGTTACACACGCTTTTTCACAAAGTCCACAACCTGTACAGATGTCAGAGTGAACGATAGGAAGTAGATAAGCGTGTTTCCCTGTTCTCTCATTCATCTGATGTTCAATAGTAATTGCTTCACCTTGAATAGGACAAGCTCGATAACAAGCATCACACTGAATTCCCCAAAAGGCAATACATGACTCTTTGTGTACTACGGCTAGACCCATTTTAGCTTTATTGATATCCAATTCCTCTTTTTCATCAAGAAGACTTTTCATATCTAAAGCACCTGATGGACAGACAGGCACACAAGGAATATCATCACACATATAACAAGGGGTCTCTCTTGGTATAAAAAATGGCGTACCAATTAATTTATGGTCTCCACCTTTTGCCATTTGAAGAGTTCCGTCTCGTTTGCTTCCATCTCTGTTTTTGTTACTATCACGATTGACACACGCTTCAGCACATAAACCACATTTGATACAAGCTTTTAGGAAATCATTCTCAGGCAATGCACTAGGTGGTCGAAGTACTAATGGTGATGCTTTGACCTCATCACTATATCCACTCCACAACAATCCACCAAGAGCTGTAAGACCTACGCTTTGAAGAGTCGTTGCCATAAACTTTCGCCTATTGTTGTTAGAGTTTGTCATATTATTACACCTTTGTTATTTTAACTGCACACTTTTTATAGTCTGTTTGTTTAGACATTGGACAAGTAGCATCGAGACATACTTTGTTGATAAATACTTTTTCATCAAACCAAGGTACAAATACCAATCCTTGTGGTGGTCTATTTCGCCCTCTTGTCTCAACTCTAGCTTTTACTTTACCTCTTCGTGACTCAACCCATGCTAGTTCACCTCTTTTGAGACCTTTTGCTTTTGCATCTTTTGGATGCATATAACATAACGCTTCAGGAACAGCACGGAAAAGTTCAGGAACTCTCATTGTCATTGTACCACTATGCCAATGCTCAAGAACCCTACCTGTACATAACCAAGTATCATATTTTTCATCTGGCATTTCTGGTGGATCCATATATGGTCTAGCAAAGATTTTAGCTTTGTTTTTGAGAGCTTTCTTACCTTTTGATTTATCAGGTCCTGTTAAGCTACCTTGTAAAAGGTTTTTAGCTATTGGTCCATAGAATGCGTGAGTTGATTTACTACCACTCTCTTTAACAGCTTTAGCTGCATAAGGGTCATATTTAACATTAAATCTCCACTGTGTCTCTTTACCATCAACAACTGGCCATTTAAGTCCTCTAACTTTGTGATAAACTTCAAATGGAGCTAAATCGTGTCCATGTCCTCTACCAAATGATGCATACTCTTCAAATAGATACTCATGAACCATAAATCCATAACCTTTAAAGACTTTACCATCACTTCCTTTGACATTTCTGCTATCACCAATACACTCTGAGTTATCATAACCTTTTTGAGGGAATTTATCCATAGCAATTTTATATGATTTTGCTTTTTTATTGGCAAAGAGAATATCGAACATGGTGGTATCTTCTGTATACCCCATTTTTTTAGCTTCAGCTCTAACATCAGCCAATTTTTTACCATTTCTAAGTGTATATCCACCCCAAAGGTCTTTGACTGTAAATCTCTTAGCAAACTCCATCCATTGCCATGTATCACTCATAGCATCACCTACTGGCAGTACTTGTTGTCTCCAATGTTGTGTTCGTCTTTCAGCATTTCCATAAGCACCCCACTTTTCATAAATCATAGCTGATGGTAGCACAAGGTCAGATACTTTTGCAGAAATTCCAGGGTAACCATCACTTGTTACAATAAAGTTATCCATCTCCCTTGCTGCTTTAATCCAGTGAGAAGCAGATGCACTATCTTGATAAGCATTACATACATTGACCCATGCAAACTTAACAACACCATCTTCTATATCTCTATGGATTTTCATAATATGTTGGTTACCTACTGGATTTAATGTTCCTGCTGGAATTTTCCATACTTTTTCTGTTTTTGCTCTATGCTTAGGGTTTTTGACCATCATATCAGCAGGTAATCTGTGACAAAATGTTCCAACTTCTCTAGCTGTACCACAAGCAGATGGTTGACCTGTTAATGAGAACGCACCATTTCCTGGGAGTGCTTGTTTATTAAGCATAAAGTGAACATTGTAGCTTAGTGTATTTACCCAAGTACCTCTAGTGTGTTGGTTCATACCCATTGTCCAGAAACTTACGACTTTTCTATTTTTTTCAATATATAGGTCAGCTAAAGCTTGAAGTTTTTTCTTGAAACTCTCAATTGACTCATTTGGGTCACCTTTTGCAATTTTGGCTACATAATCAAGTGTATATGGCTCTAAAGATTTTTTGTAATCTTCAAAAGTAATATGCCAGTGTTTAAGAGTACCTGCTGTGTTTTTCATCACTTCACCCTCTTTGTAACCAAATGGTGCAAGTGCAGGTGCCTCTTTTGCAGAAACTTTTTTCTCCATCTCTTTAGAGATAGTCTCCATCTCTTTTGCTGAATATTTACCATCAACTAGAGATTTGTCACCTTTTCTTCTCATACCATAACCGATATTAGCAGGACCTGCTGTGAAAACGATATTTTCATTGATGAAATCCCAATCAATAATATCCTCTTTACCTCCACCTTTTTTATCTCTATATACAATTTCTCTTGCTATATAGTTCCAAATTGCTAGGTCTGTACTTGGAGAGAAGATAATATTAATATCACCAATATCACAAGTTCTATGTGTATAAGTTTGAATATTTACGATTTTTACTTTATCAGGATTTGATAATTTTCTATCACTTACACGAGACCAAAGAATTGGGTGCATCTCTGCCATATTTGAACCCCAAGTCACAATAGTATCTGTAATCTCAATATCATCATAACAACCACTTGGCTCATCTATACCAAATGTTTGATAGAAACCAACAACAGCAGAAGCCATACAGTGACGAGCATTAGGGTCAATAGCATTTGAACGGAAACCACCCTTCATCATCTTTTGAGCTGCATACCCTTCCATAACTGTATATTGACCTGAAGCAAATACTGCTACACCCTCAGGACCACTAGCTTTTAGTGCTTTTTTAGCATGTTTTTCCATCTCATCAAAAGCTCTTTGCCATGATACAGGTTTAAATTTACCATGTTTGTCAAACTCACCTTTGTCATTCATACGAAGTAGAGGAGTTTTTAGTCTATCTGCCCCATACATGATTTTTGCATTAAAGTAACCTTTGATACAGTTAAGCCCTCTATTTACTGGTGCTGCTGGGTCACCTTTTACTGCAACTATCTTACCACCTTTGGTTGCCAACATAATCCCACAACCTGTACCACAAAATCTACATGCTGCCTTATCCCATCTCCAATCTTTTTGAGCATCTTTTGATGCTGCCTCAAGACTAGATGGAACAGCAATTCCTACTGCACTTGCAGCTGATGCTGCTGCTGCACTTTTTAGAAAATCTCTTCTATTCAAAGCCATTCGTTTCTCCTCCTACGAGAGTATTTGAAAATTATTTAATAACCTAAATAATTTTCAAATTTTAATAGTTTTCAGTTATGATACACATAACATCAACACAAGAATAACATAAATCATATATCTATCTGTTGACATAAATCAATCTCTTTAATATCTTTTTGATTATAATACACAAAAATTAAACTATTTTAGGAGAAAAAATATGACATACCCAAATTTTTTTAACGATACACCCACTATTACTCTAAGAGACCCACTATCAAATTTTTTAGGAACATTTGAAGATGGAATTATAGAATTTACTTATCTCGATATAGTCAAAAGTGCAGGACATAGCTGTCCTACAGTATCAGGTGCATACCTGTCAACACTTAAAGCACTAGAAGCACTATACCCAAATGAGATACCAACCCGTGGTGGCATAGAGGTATTTCTAACATATCACTAAAAGGTGATATGCAACAAGGAGTAATAGGAGTTATATCTAATGTTATTACACAAATCACAGGTGCTACTGAACTTTCAGGCTTCAAAGGGCTTAATGGTAAGTTTGCTAGAAATAACCTAATGCACTTCAATGCTGATATAGATGGTGAAATTGAATTTAAACGACTTGACAATGGTAAAAGTGTGACTGTTAGCTATGACCCTAGTTCAATACAAGGTAATCCTAAACAAAAAGAGTTGATGATGAAACTTATGCAAGGAGTGGCAACTCCATTAGAGGCTATTAAGTTTGGTAAAATCTGGCAAGAGAGAGTTGAGAATATATTTAAAAGAGCTAATGAAGTAATAACTATTAAATAGTGTGGGTTTTATAACCCACACTATATTAGCTATTTGCTTTTACATATTCAGGTGTACAAAATATACCACAATGACATTTACCCTCATTTGGTATCTCTTCATTTATTGCTGGAGGACAAGGACATACTCTATTATCAGAACTTTTGTATTTACCTGGTTTATTCTCATCAGGTTCTACCATAAAACATGGACAAAATCGTTTACCATAAAGCATTTTGTGTCTAGCAAGTCCTAGTTGCACACCTTCATTTACATCATCCATTGGGTGATACTCCCAACCAAACTGTTTACAGATTTTATCTGTAAACTTTTTAGTCTTTTCTAATTCACTTAAAAAATCTTCTGAACTCATATCTAACTGTTGCATAACTTAGCTCCTAGTTTTTATTTTCAACTATATTATCTTAATCTCTTTTAATATATAATGCCACCAATTAAATTAGTGAAAAATAAAGGAATAGTGTGACTATAGATAACAAAGTATTAGAAAATTTAGAAAAACTATCTATGCTAAAGATAGCTGAAGATAAAAAAGAAGAACTATCAAATCAACTCACAGAAATTTTAGCTTTTGTAGAAAATCTCAAAGAGTTAGATACAACAGAACTTGATGCATCATTTTCAACTCTAGCAGGTGGAACACCAATGAGAGAAGATATACCAAATACTAACCCCCAAATATCAAAAAGTATTTTTGCACATGCACCAAATGCTGAAGATAATTTCTTTATAGTTCCTAAAATTATAGAGTAGTTTAATACTTTAATAGTACAATAAGAAATTAAATTTAATATTTTATTAAGGATGATTTCATATGGCTATTGATATAAAAAAACTACTACAAAGCGTGGTCGCTCATGGAGCATCAGATTTACACCTAGTAAGCAGAAGTGAACCACAAATTAGAATTGATGGTACACTAAAAGCTGTTAATCTACCTGTACTTACAGGAGAAGACATAGAAGAGATGACTTATGCACTTCTAACAGAAAAACAGAAAAAAGTTTTTGAAGAAGAGTTAGAACTTGATTTTGCTCTACTTTTACCAAATGTGGGAAGATTTAGAGCTAACTACTATAGAACTATGGGTGATATTGCTGCTGCATTTAGGATTATCCCTACAGCTATTCCCTCTCTTGATGATTTGGATGCTCCTGCAATTTATAAACAGTTAGTCAAAAGAGAAAAAGGGTTAGTTCTTGTCACTGGTCCCACAGGTTCAGGTAAATCAACTACACTAGCAGCTATGCTAAATGAGATAAATCTAACAGAACATAAACATATAATTACAGTTGAAGACCCAGTAGAGTTTATCCACCAAAACAAAAAGTGTGTATTTTCTCACCGTGAAACAGGAAGTGATACAAGAGGGTTTGCTACAGCACTCAAATATGCTATGCGTCAAGACCCTGATATAATATTCATCGGGGAGATGAGGGACAAAGAGACAATAGAAGCAGCACTAACAGCAGCCGAGACAGGTCACTTGGTTTTTGGAACTCTTCATACCAATTCAGCACCCGGAACTATTAACCGTATTATTGATGTATTCTCAGGTGATGAACAAGGGCAAATTAGAGCTATGATTTCAACTTCACTAGTGGCTGTTATAGCACAGGTTTTATTACCAAAAGCTAAAGGTGGAAGAGTAGCAGCACCAGAGATTATGGTAACTAATCACGCTATAGCAAACTTAATTAGAGAAGATAAAGTCCATCAATTATACTCACAAATGCAATTAGGGCAAGGGGATACAGGAATGCAAACCCAAACACAAGTACTCGAAAAATTGGTACGAAATGGTATTGTAACAAAAGAGATAGCTATGCAGTATGCAAATAAACCTGATGAATTAAAATTGAAAATCAATTTTAGATAACATAAACTAATATCTATATAATTTAGGATATAATTCGCAAAAATCACTTCAAGGTATATTAGGTTATGGAACTTCAAGCATTTGATATTATAATAGTTGGACTCATACTATTTTTAAGTCTAAAAGGGATAGTTACAGGTTTTACAAAAGAGCTTTTTAACTTTATTGGTCTTGTTGGTGGGATTGCATTAGCCTCAAGAGTTAATATAGAAGTAGGAGAATTTCTAAGTCAAAATATATTTCCACTAGATAATGAACCATCTCTCAAACTAGTAGGATTTGTAGCTACACTTTTGGCTGTTTGGTTAGTCTTCACTGTAATATCATCTATATTTGAGAGTGCATCATCAGAAGAAATAGGATTTTTTAGTAGAACTCTTGGTTATCTTTTGACTATAGCTAGATATATTGC
>JANTFF010000004.1 GCA_024763575.1 Sulfurovum sp. | reverse complement strand
TGCATAATTTTGATATGTTTTCTCACTCTGAACTAACTCCTCTGGATTAGGTAGTTTATCTAGTAACTTTTGAAGTTTTTGCTGTTTTTTTTGAACAGTTAGAAGTTTTTGCTTTTTTAATCCATTTACTCGTTTGGTCTCAAAATCTATATATTTTTGAGATAGATATTTATCTATATCTTCTATATCTTTGCCCTCCTCTTTTCTATTAAAAGGAGGTATAGCCAATAACTCAATACCAGGGCGAATAACACGAAATGAACTATCAGCATCAATATGTCTTAGAGCCTCTATTATTACATCATTTTCATCAAGTAATATAACATTAGTATGTCGCCCCGTAAACTCAAACTGAAGTGTGATTTTTTTATCTTTGTAGCTACTTTTGGGAGATAGTTCAAATCTAATAATTCTATCAGCTTTGGGAACTTCTATTTTCAAAATACTTGAAGCAGATACCAAAGAGTGCAATAGAGTATCAAAAGGGGCTTTG
This sequence comes from Sulfurovum sp., assembly GCA_024763575.1. GTDB lineage: Bacteria > Campylobacterota > Campylobacteria > Campylobacterales > Sulfurovaceae > UBA1140. The sequence continues at coordinate 11,389 of JANTFF010000004.1, read as the reverse complement.
TACCCCTGAAGTGGTCGAATTGAGTCACTCTTATAAACGAAACTTGACCCCCTAGTCATATTAAAGAAGTAGCTACTGTCTCTATCAAATGTTATCTCTATAGTATTGTCTTCTACTCTTCTTGCACGACTAATATATTTAAAATCACTAAACCTTTGAACAATAGCTTGTAGTTCATATTGCTTCATTTAGAACTAATCCCTATTATCTATAAACTCTATAGCCTTTTGTATTCTATTTATAGTCTCATCTACACCCAAAATAGCCATAATCTCATCTAATCCTGAACCTGTCATAGCTCCTAATAATGATACTCTAAGAGGTTGCCCAATCTTACCAAATCCTATCTCTTTATCTGCTACAAACTTATCTATTACAGCATGATACTCTGGTGGTGTATGCAGTGTACTATCCCAATTTTTTAGCATATTGGCAAACTCTTCTAAATACTCTCTAGCTGTTCCTTTAAATGCTTTTTTGGAAGCTTTTGGATTGTACTCTGCTGGGGCATTTAGTATTAAATTAATCTGATTTGCTAATTCAACTAGAGTTTTACCTCTCTCTTTGGTAGCATCTAATAGTAACTCTAATTTATCATGATTTTCTATATCTACTCCAAAATCTTTAAGCATTTGGGCTAGTTTATTATTTGAACTATTTTTAATATAGTGAGCATTTAGCCATAATAGTTTATCGAGATTATAGTTTGATGAGCTTTTATTTATATCTTTTGGGTCAAATAGCTCTATCATCTCCTCTACACTAAATATCTCTTGGTCTCCATGACTCCAACCAAGTCTTACCAAAAAGTTTAGTAGTGCTTCAGGCAGATACCCAAGAGTCTTATACTCCATTACATCAGTTGCACCATCTCGTTTTGATAGCTTTTTACCCTGTTCATTATTTATCATAGCTACATGATAAAATTTTGGCATATCAAAACCTAGTGCTTCATAAACAACTATCTGTTTAGGTGTATTATATAAGTGGTCATCTCCACGAATTACATCAGTAAGCCCCATTAAAGCGTCATCAATAGCTACAACAAAATTATAAGTAGGAACTCCTCCTGCTCTAGCTATAACAAAATCATCAACTTCACTAGCAGATATACATATCTCACCTTTGATACCATCATCAAATATAATATTACCATCAAGTGGTGCTTTGATACGAATTACAGGTTCAACCCCCTCTGGCGGAGTTCCTGTAAAATCACGATAGCGTCCATCATATCGTGTTCTCTCACCTTGTGCCATCTGCTCTTCTCGTAAAGCCGTCAATTCATCTTTGGTCATATAACATTTATACGCTTTGCCTTCTTCTAAAAGTTGGTCTATATATTTTGCATAAATATCAAACCGTTTAGATTGATAAATAGCATCTCCATCATAGCTCATACCTACCCAATCAAAAGCTTTTAATATAGCTTCTAATGCCTCATCAGAGTTTCTTGATAGGTCTGTATCTTCTATTCGTAATAGAAATTTACCACTATTTTTTCTAGCCCATAACCATGAAAAAAGAGCCGTTCGTAACCCTCCTATATGTAAATACCCTGTTGGAGAGGGTGCAAATCTTGTTGTTATCATAACTATTCTACCTTTTTAAAATCTTGTGAAATTGTATCCTAAAAGTCTTATCCTCTATACCCATTAGGATTTTGAGATTGCCATCTCCAACTATCTTCACACATCTCATCTAATCCTCTAGTTGCACTCCAATCCAATACCTCTTTGGCATAGCTAGGGTTTGCATAACACATAGCTATATCTCCATCTCTTCTTGGAGCTATTTTATATGGTATTTTTTTGCCCGATGCCTTCTCAAAAGCTTTAACCATATCCAAAACAGAGTAGCCATTCCCTGTTCCTAAATTTATAGTCATTACTTTATCAAAGGATTTAATTTTATCAATTGCTTTGACATGACCATCTGCTAAATCCATTACATGGATATAGTCTCTAACTCCTGTGCCATCTGGTGTATCATAATCATCTCCAAATACATTTAGATACTCTCTTTTGCCAACAGCAGTTTGAGAAATAAATGGCATAAGATTATTTGGAATATCTGATGGGTCTTCACCTATAGTTCCACTCTTATATGCACCAACTGGATTAAAATATCTAAGTAATACTATTTTCCAACTATTATCAGATATAAAAACATCTCTTAATATCTCTTCTATTATATATTTACTTCGTCCATAAGGATTTGTAATCCCTTGTCCTACTGGGAAATATTCTGTAATAGGGTTGGATGCAGGATTGCCATAAACTGTAGCAGATGAACTAAATACTATAGATTTACATCCATATTTACTCATAACTTCACATAGATTTATAGTCCCTGTTACATTATTATCATAATATTTTAGTGGCTTATCTACTGATTCACCAACTGCTTTTAGACCTGCAAAATGGATGACTGCATCTATTTTATACTCATTAAATACTTTTTCTAAATCTTTAGTAGAGCGAATATCCCCCTCTACCACAGGAATTGATTGATTTACAATTTTTTCTACTCTTTTTATACTCTCTATTGATGAGTTAGAGAAGTTATCAAAAACTACAATGCTATAACCTGCTTCTATTAGCAATATACAAGTGTGTGAACCTATATATCCTGCTCCCCCTGTTACTAAAATATTCATTTTTTCTCCATTTTAATTATCTATAATCTTCCATCTGCTCTATCCAAAACAGATTTAATATCAAATACAACTTGGTCACTTACTTTTAAATCTAAATTTTTATATTCATCATGTGCAACAGCCAAAACTATAGCATCATAACTCTCAATATCTATTTGAGTATCTTTTTTTAATTCTATATTATACTCTCTTTGGACTTCATCTTTGTCAGCCCAATAATCACTTACATCTACACTACAACCAAAATCTTCTAACTCACGAATTACATCTATGACTCTACTATTTCGTATATCAGGACAGTTTTCTTTAAAAGTTATACCCAAAACTAAAACTTTTGCACCCTCTATTTTTTTACCCTGTTTTATCATAAGTTTAATAACTTGATTGGCTACAAAGATACCCATATTGTCATTTAGCCTTCTTCCTGCTAAAATAATCTCTGGATTATATCCTATCTCTTGAGCTTTGTGAGTAAGATAATATGGGTCAACGCCAATACAGTGTCCACCAACTAATCCTGGTCTAAAAGGTAAAAAGTTCCACTTAGTTCCAGCAGCTTCGAGTACATCATTGGTATCAATTCCCAGTTTTCCAAATATCATAGATAGTTCATTTACAAATGCTATATTTATATCTCTTTGAGAGTTCTCTATAACTTTTGCAGCTTCAGCCACTTTAATAGATGGGGCAAGATGTGTTCCTGCTGTAATTATACTAGCATATAACTCATTTACTATCTCTCCTATTTCAGGGGTTGAACCTGATGTTACTTTCAATATTTTTGTAACTGTATGCTCTTTATCACCTGGATTAATTCTCTCTGGAGAGTATCCACAATAGAAATCTTGATTAAATTTCAATCCTGAAAACTTCTCTAGTACAGGTACACAATCCTCTTCAGTTGCACCTGGATATACTGTACTCTCATATATAACTATATCATCTTTTTTAAGCACTTTTCCAATAGATTCACTAGCTTTTAGAAGTGGTGTAAGGTCTGGCTTTTTATGTTTATCTATAGGTGTTGGAACTGTTACTATATATATATTACAATCAGCTATATCTTCTAATTGATTTGTAAACTCCATACCATTAGATATTGCTTCATTTACCTGTTCACTACTAAGCTCTAAAGTTCTATCAACTCCTGCTTTTAGTTCATCAATTCTTGTTTGATATATATCAAAACCTACTACTTTATATTTAGATGAAAAAGCGTGTGCCAAGGGTAAACCCACATATCCTAAACCGATAACTGCTATTTTGTTACTCATATATTACTCTTTATAATAATTTTTGCATATTATATCTTTAAATTCCTAAATCATAAATTTGAACAATACCTATTAATTTATCATTATTAACAACCAATAAGGAATTGACTTTATATTTGGACATCATAGTTTGAGCCTCCATTAGTTTAGCTTTTGAATTTACAGTTTTTGGGTTTAATGACATTAAATCTTTGGCTTGAAGTGTAAAAAATTTTTCTTCCATACTCTCCATAGCTCTACGAATATCTCCATCTGTAATAATTCCTAATATATCACTCTCTCGCATAACAATAACCAATCCCATTTTACCCTCTGATACAATCTGAACAATCTCTTTAATTCCACTCTCTTTGGTACACTTTGGTAAACTCTTTTTATGCATTACATCTTCTACAGTTGTCAATAATCTCCGTCCCAAACTTCCACCTGGGTGAAATTGAGCAAAATCACTATCTCTAAAATCTCTAAGCTTCATAAGTGCAACAGCCAAAGCATCACCCATAACTAGGGTAGCTGTAGTTGACGAAGTAGGTGCTAGTTGCAATGGACATGCCTCTTTTGATATATGAATATTGAGATGATGGGTACAATTTTTTGCTAAAGTGGAGTTTATATTACCACTCATTCCTATAGTAATATTCTGTTGTGATTTCAAAAAGGGAATAAGTTTAAGTACCTCATCTGTTTCACCTGAATTAGATATAAGTAAAACTATATCATTAGCCCCAATCATACCTAAATCACCATGATAAGCTTCGGCAGGATGTAGAAAAAAGCTAGGTGTTCCTGTACTTGCCATTGTAGCAGCTATCTTTTTACCAATAATCCCTGATTTGCCCATACCAGATATAATCAACTTTCCATTACAGTTAAAAATATCATTAACACTTTTTTCAAAATCTTTAGTTATATTATTAGCCAAATTTGCTATCTCTTTAGACTCAATCTCAAATACATCTTTGGCTATACTATTTATATCCATTACAAATTCCTATTATGATTAAATTCAGGTACTATCTCTTTTAAAATATCCAATAAATTTTCTTCTTCATCTATAAGCTTATCTATTTTAGCTAATAAAGAAGAGTAATCAACAGGTGGATTTTGAGAGACCATAATAGAGCTATACTCTGTCTTTAAATCAGCATCATCTATTAATAACTCTTCATAAAGCTTCTCTCCTGCTCGAAGACCTGTAAACTCTATATCTATATCATCACGACCAGAGAGTTCAATCATTCTCTTTGCCAAATCAACTATCTTTATTGGTTCGCCCATATCTAATATAAATAGTTCCCCACCTTTGGCAATAGATGCAGCTTGAAGTACTAATTGACACGCTTCTGGTATCATCATAAAATATCGTGTAATATCTTTATGAGTTACTGTAATATTTTTACCTTGTGCTATTTGGGATTTAAATTTTGGGATAACAGAACCTGATGAACCTAGTACATTACCAAACCGTACAGCTACTATCTCTGTATCTTTTGATGGAACTGAGTGAGCATATAGTTCACACACCCTTTTAGTTGTTCCCATTACATTAGTAGGTCGAACTGCTTTGTCTGTTGAGATTAGAACTACCTTTTTAACACCATACTCAACAGATAAGTCTATTACATTTTTAGTTCCAAATATATTATTATTTATAGCCTCTTTGATATTGGCTTCACACATCGGTACATGTTTATATGCTGCCGCGTGTAATACAATATCAGGTTTATATTTTGCAAATGTATTCTCTATCATATCTCGCTCTTGGACATTTTGCATAACGGCTACACTTCTGTTTTGGTCTATCTCTTCGTTTATAGAGTATAGATTAAACTCACTATTATCAACCAATATTATCTGTTTTGCTCCAAATATCTCAACTTGGCGAGATAGTTCACTACCTATACTTCCCCCTGCACCTGTAATTAGGACTACTTTACCTACTATAAAATTAGCAATAGTTAGTTTATCTAAATCTTGTGGTTTTCGTGCTAATAAATCTTCTATAGATATATCTGCTAGAGTTGGTTTATTATCTTGAAGTATTTGAGCTATTTTTATATCATTTATACCAAGTTCATTTAATTTAGTAAAAAGTTTATCTAACTCTTTTTGGGTTAGCTTTTGAGTAATAATTACAGATTCTATCTCAAAATTATTAACTACTACTTCTAAATCTTTTTTATCATAAACTCTTATATTAGAAAAATATGTTCCAATTAAATGTCTATTATCTGATATAATTATATTAGGATGATAATTTATCTCTCCAGATAATGCACTTTTGATTACCTGTGATGCTCTATCATTTGCTCCATAGATAAGTGTTCGTTTACTACTAATATTATTTTCTCTTTCTAAATATAGTCTCTTGGAGATACGAATAAATCCAATAAAAAATATAGATAAAAATAGATCTATAGCTATTACACTTCTAGGAAAAGGTATAAAATAATTAGAAAAAATCAAAAATATAATAAAAAAAAGAGAATAAGCAAATATATGAGCAAATATAATCTGCTTATACTCAACTAACCCAAAATAACGCCAAGCTATAAAATATATCCTAAAAACAAAAAAAAATGCTATCTTGATAGGTATAAATACCCACAACATTTGAAACATAGAGTTTAAAAATTCTGATGGAATATCAAAATTAAATCGTAATAGATAAGCTAATGATATAGTAGCAATAGAGATAACTATATCAAAAAATATAAAAAATATTGTCCGTTTAAATGAAGTTGGACGAAATAGACTATCTCTTAGCGACATATATTCCTCACTACATCTGTTACTCTTTTTAACTCATTAAATGGTAAAGCAGTAGGAGATGGCAGACATAAACCTCTCTCAAACAGATTTTGACTAGTTCCATCAATAAAAGCTAAACTATCTTTAAAAAGTGGCTGTTTATGCATAGGCTTCCATAAAGGACGAGATTCAATATTCTCTTTTTCCAAAGCCTCAATAACTCTCATAGGATTGGTTTTATCAAATAAAATAGTACTAAGCCATCTATTCCCACGACTATTAGAAATCTCAGGCATAAAACTAATCTCTGATATATCTTCTAGTTCACTCTGATAAAATTCAAAAATCTCTCTTTTCCTTTGAACTCTACTATCCAAAACTTCCATTTGAGCTACACCAATACTAGCTAATACATTACTCATACGATAGTTATATCCATACTCTTTATGTTCATAGTGCAAAAATGGCTCTTTGGCTTGAGTAGATAAAAATCTAGCTCTATCTATCCACTCTTTATTATTGCTTACAAGCATACCCCCACCAGAAGTTGTCAAAATTTTATTACCATTAAAACTATATACACCTAAATCACCAATAGTTCCACTCTGCTTACCATCAAAAGATGCCCCCAAAGACTCTGCACTATCTTCGATTAGATATATCCCCTCCTCTTTACAGATAGAGGCTATCTTATCGAGTTTTGCCACTTGACCATATAAATGTGTAACTATTAGAGCTTTTGGCTTTTTGGGTAACTCTTTTATAGCTTTTTTTAGAAGCTTAGGGGATAGATTCCAACTCTCATCACTATCTATAAATACAGGCGTAGCATTTTGATACAAAATAGCATTAACAGAACCAATAAAAGTAAAAGATGAAGCCAAAACTATATCACCCTGCCCTATTTCCAAAACTCTTAAAGCCAAATGAAGTCCTGCTGTAGCACTAGAGAGAGCCACTGCATGTTTAGTACTAGTATAATCTATAATACTCTGCTCAAATCTATTGATATATTCTCCTGTTGGTGCTATATAATTACTTTTAAATACCTCATCTATATACTTTTGTTCATTTCCACTCATATGTGGAGGGGATAGGAAAATTCTTTTCATTACTATTAACCTCTAACTGTTTTTATAATATACTCTATATCTTTTTTCAAAGACCAATTTTTTATATACTCTTTATTAATTTTAACTTTATCTCTCCAAATAACATTATCATTATACTCTTTTGGATTATCAACCTTAGCTAAAATATCCTCTTCATTTTTGTATTTGATAGAAGCAGGTCCTGTAATAGCAGGACGAATAGATAGTATTATACGGTCATCTCCCTTTAGTTCATCTGCATAGCCTTTGACATCAGGTCTAGGTCCTACAAAACTCATAGTTCCAAATAAGACATTAAAAAACTGAGGAAGTTCATCTATTTTTGTATCCCGAAAAAACTTACCACTTTTAGTTATTCTCATATCTTTAGAGGTAGTTATAGTAGTATCTACTCCTTGAACTGGTTTCATAGTTTTGATTTTAAATACATTAAATAGCTTTCCATCTTTGCCAACTCTCTTTTGAGTAAAAAGTCCAAAACTTTTAGTCTCAATAGAGGCAACTATAAAAGCAATAACTATTATCCAAAAACTAAAAATTATACCAATAATAGAGAAAAATATATCAAAACTCCTCTTTGCTACTCTATCCCCCAGAGTCAACATCTATTTTTTAACCTTAAATATTTTGGCATAAGGAGATGATATAACCTCTTCAAATAGATTTTTGTCATAATTATCCAATATAAACATCTGAACAAATGCAGAGTTATAAGTAGCCTTATCCATAACAATAACTCTACCATAACTTTTCATAAATACAATACATATATTTCCATCTATATGTTTAATCTGAGTTTGAACCATACTTTGACCATTTGGTTTATATCCTACTATATCTTCATGATAAACTTTTACATCTTGTTTTCCTAATTTAGCAACACCTCTAGCTACATCATAGATAATACCATTACTAAATTGAACCATACTACCTTGCTGTCTTGATACACCTGTAGGATAGAACATAATATTTCTTTTGCGATGTCCAGTTTTTAAATCTAAATTACCAAATACTCCAATAGTTGGAAATATATTCATCATACGATAAGGCATATAGAGATAAATATCTCTAGTTTTATTAGGGAGTTTAAAATCAGGCTTTTTTAAATCATTTAGTAGTTTATTTGGATTTTTATCTTTGAATATAGTATCAGCTACAATAGGATGAGGCTCTTTTGCATAAGTCTCTACAGCTAAACGGCTCAAATTTGCTACTTGTTGTTGTGAAGTTGAGAACATTATTGTAGATATAATAAAGTTATCGTCATTATGTTTTGCTCCGTCAATTAGCGTACTTGTATCAGAATAGAACCAAATAGGGTAACCATAATCCCACCAAGTAAGTGTATAATCTTTACTACTTGCTATATTATTTAATTTATTTAAATCTTGAACCTCTGCTTTATTAAATACAGTAGGAACTTTATATCCTAAAATATGTGTAATATTTGGAATAATTAAAAGTATAGTACCTATCATAATAAGAATAGGTCGAAGTGACTCTTTTTTAACTGTTTGTTGAGCAATAAAAGCAAAAAAGTAAACAGCACTAATACCTGCAACAGGAACAGCATATACAGTAAATCTTAGACCTGCCCAGTGTGCAAAAATACCTACACCAATTAAAGGCAGAGCAATCAAAAACTGTTTGTGTCGAATAACTAATAGAATATATCCTATAACACTAATAACAAGAGGAATAACTCCCCCTATTATCCTATTAGCTACAGTCTCCCAAGATATTGAACCAGCTTCCCTTACAGTTTGAATAACTTGATAAAAGTGCAAACCTTGCTCTTTGACTCCTTTATTTGTATAATCAACAATTTTAAACCAAATAATTTGAAATACATCTCCAAAAATAAAAAACATAAATAGAGATACAATGGAGAGATATAAAAGTTTTTTATTATCTAATTTATCCTCTATTTTATTTAAAGCAATAAAAATAGCACCTATAATTAATATTTTTACTAAAATAGGAACATTCCAAAGTGCTATACCTGCTATAGCTATAAATAGATAACTATTTTTCTCTTCTCTTTGAAAAATTAGTTGATATGCTACCCATAAGATAAAAATAGCATATATAAGACTTAATCCTTGAGGATAATAGTATGGATAAATTAATAGTCCAATAGATAGATATAAAATATTTATACTATCTTTGTGATAAAGTGTCAAAAGAAATAGATATAAAATAGTAAACTGCAAAAATACAGAAAACATATCTGTATCATAATATCCTGTCATAGTTCTATTATAATAACTCCAAGCAATTGAACCAAGTAGTGCAGAAAAAAATCCAACCCATGGAAGTTTAAGTAGTTTACCTGTTAATATAATAGGAATAACAACCAAACTAGAGATAATAGAAGGCATATATAAAATAGTTGTCTCTAAAGACATTGGAGTATATTTAGTCAAAAAATAACTAGTATATACAAAAGCAGGATAACTATCAATAGCAATTTGTACCCTTGGGTTATCAGCATGAACTCCATTTAATAGATAATCAACAGCCGAAGCAAAAAAATATCCATCATTTGTATTAATCATAAGTTGGTCATTCCAATAAAAAGATGATACATCTTTAAACTGAAATACCCATATCAAACGAACAGCAAAACTGAAAAGATAAGCAATAATTATCATTATTCCTATCTCTTTATAACCAAAATCTTTACCTTTAAACATCATTTATCCTCAATTACTTCTATTAATCTATTTGCTAACTCACTATATGAGTGGTTATTGATTACGAAATTATAACCATTTTTACCTAATTTAATAAGCTCATTTTTATCTAATTTATTTAAGTTTAAGATAATATCTTTTAGTTGTTGAGGACTGTTTGTAGATACACTTACTCCACAATTTGCCTCTTTGACTAAATTATTCCCTGCTTCAATTGCCCAAATAATTGGTTTACTAGCATACATATAATCAAAAACCTTATTGGGTGATACACCAAAACGAAAAAGTTTTTCAGGTAACAAAGATATAAAAGTGATATCAATATAACTCAAAAAGCTATTAACCTCATCTTTAGAAATTGGGTCGATAAAAGTAAAATTATTTAACTCTAACTCTTTGACTCTATTTTCTAATCTATTTTTCTCTCCACCTTGTCCTAATACTATAAAGTGTATCTCATTATTGGATTTCAAAAGATTAGCTACATCTATTAGATAGTCTAAATTATTTGCAATTCCTACTGTACCTGTATAAGCTATTATAAATTTATCTTTTGGAATTTGAGAGATTACTTTTTTTGATAATTTTATATTTTTTTTTGGTTTAACCTCTATTCCATTTGGTAAATATATAAATTTATCACTACTCATACCCTCTTGGATGAAATACTCTTTTGCAGTTGGTAAAAGAGATATAATATAATCAGCCTCTCTATAAGCAAATCTCTCATATAGTTTCATATAGGCAATAAAAGGATTACCATCACTGATATTTGAAAGCTCCATTAAAGTTAAAGGCCAAATATCACGAATTTCAAACAAAAATTTTGTTTTAAATCTATTTGCCAGTTTTCTACCTATTTTTGCAGGAAAAAGTGATGGAGAAGATACTATAATA
>JANTFF010000003.1 GCA_024763575.1 Sulfurovum sp. | reverse complement strand
TTCATTAGATGAAGAGTATCTACAGTTTGAAGCAGGATTTGGGAATGATAATTTTGGCTCATTTGTTCAGATACCTCTTTTGGCTATCAAACAGATATATGTAGGAGAGTATCCAATACTTATCAATATCATCTCCCCACAAAAAGAGAGTGAAGAGGAAGATGAGGTAATTGACTCTATGAGTGCCTTACTAAACAATCCTGAAAATGCAAAACTACTCAAAAAGAAAAAATAATATTAAGTCTATTAGCAATTTCCTGACAATATATAATTAACAACATTGTCAACAAAAACATTATTTTTATTCTTTTTTGAATAAACTATATAAAGTTTTCTTGTCATTGTAAATCCATATATACGAGATTCAAATAGCTCACCTCTAGCTACCTCATCAGCTATAGCATGTTTGGAGATAATAGTAGCTGTAGCTCTATTATCATCTTTATTTGCTCTTTTGACACTTTGTAGTGCTGCTGTTGTATTACTCACTTCTGATAGTACATCAAAACTTTTACACGATACTCCCAACTCTTCAAATACTTCACCCAAAAGTCGTCTAGTGTGAGAACCCTCTTCTCTACAAACCCATTTCAAATCATATAACTCTTCAGTTCTAAGTATTTTAGGTAGATGCATATTTGATACAATCACTAACTCATCATCAAACCAATCTCTATAGATTAAATCTTCATCAAAAATAGGAACTTCTATTAATCCTACATCAAATTTTTTATCTTTTAGACCTTGAATAATTTTATCTGATACATCTATACTTAGATTAACATCATTATCAATACTTTCACTAATTGTATTTAGGCATTCACCTGGGATAACATACGAACCAATTGTAAATGAAGCAGCTAACCTAAAAGTCATCTCTTTATTCATAATTTTTAGTACATCTTTTTCAAGATTATTAATACATTTTTCCAAATGAGTAACTACACTATAAAACTCTTCACCTTCTGGTGTCAGTTTTATACCATTTTTCTTTCTATCTATAATCTTAGCTTCTAAATAATTTTCAATATATTTAATCTGTTGAGTTACTGCTGGTTGAGAGATACCTAATTTAGCAGATGCTCTTGAGAAACTCCTCTCTCTCGCAACTGTAAGGAAAGTCTCCATTTTTACAAAATCTTTTAACATTACATATCCTTTATAAACTTAATTAAAATTATTATATCAAATTATAATTAAAATTCTTTATAACTTTTACAAATATTTAATAAAATATATAATTAATGATTTTAGTGGTATAATATAAAAAAAGAGAAGTTATGAAAGAAGTATTAAATAGCTTAAACCCAGCACAGAAAGAGGCTGCTACACATATTGATGGCTCTTTATTAATATTAGCAGGAGCAGGAAGTGGTAAAACAAAAACACTCACTACAAGATTAGCTTATCTTATAGGTGAGGTAGGTATTGACCCACTAAATACATTAACACTAACATTTACAAACAAAGCAGCAAAAGAGATGAGATATAGAGCTTTGAATTTAATAGGACAAAATATCTCATCTATGCCACTTTTGTGTACTTTTCATAAGTTTGGACTGCTTTTTTTGAAATTTCATATAGAAAAATTAGGCAGAGCTAATAACTTTGTCATTATAGATAGTGAAGATAGAAAAAGAATTCTCAAAAGAATTGCCAAAGATAACGGTATAGAATTAAACATTGCTTTTATTAGCTCAGAGATTGCAAAATACAAAAATACTCTATTAACTCCCCAAGAGATTAATACAAGAGCTGAACTGCCTGATTATAAAAAGATTGCAAAGATTTATGAAGAGTATCAAAATGAGATAACACTAAATAATTTAGTTGACTTTGATGATTTATTGATGTTGACATATCAGATACTAAAACAAAATGATAAATTAAGAGTAGAAACAAGTAATCGTTATAAGTATATTATGGTTGATGAGTATCAAGATACAAATGAGCTTCAATTTAAGCTATTAGAGCTTTTGGCATCGGAGCATAATAATTTATGTGTAGTTGGAGATGATGACCAAAGTATCTATGGTTGGCGTGGGGCTAATATTAGAAATATATTAGAGTTTGCAAACTATTTCAAAAATACCAAAACAGTTAAATTGGAGACAAATTATCGCTCAACCAAACCTATACTTAGAGCTGCAAATGATTTAATAGAACATAATAACCAAAGAATAGGTAAAAAACTAACTTCATATAAAGGTGAGGGTTCAGATGTTGTACTATTTCACTCACTTGATGAGACTAGAGAGGCTAGAGCTATAGCTAAAGAGATAAAAGAGTTACTAGATAGAGGAGTACCATCTAATGAGATTGCTGTATTATATCGTATTAATGCACTTTCTCGCTCACTTGAAGAGGGGTTTACCAAAGAGGGGTTAGGATTTAAACTTTTAGGTGGTATGCGTTTTTATGATAGAGCTGAAATCAAAGATATAATCTCATATTTGAGAGTATTTGCTAATCCTCATGATGATTTTTCATTAGAGAGGATTATCAATAAGCCCAAACGAGCTATGGGTAAAGTATCTATAGATAAATTGAAAAAAGTAGCCTTTGAGGAACAGTGTTCACTATTTACACTAATAGATACAAAATCAGTTGAAGAGTTATCAACTATTGTTAGTAAAAAAGCATCTAATTCACTTAAAGAATTAACAAAAGCTATTCATCTACTAATAAGTGAACAAGAACATTCACTTGTTAATTTTATTACACTTTTTGAAGAGACTATTGGACTAAATAAATACTATAGTCTTATGCCTGATGGTGCAGATAGAGTTTTAAATATTGATGAGTTTTATGGATATTTTCGAGAATCTATTCTCAAACAACCAAATCAAACATTAGATGGATTTCTAAATGAAGTATCATTACAGAGTGAACAAGACCAAGTTGATGATAGGGCTATAACTATTATGAGTATCCACGCTTCTAAAGGATTAGAATTTGAATATCTCTATGTAATTGGATTAGAAGAGGAGTTTTTCCCACTATTAGGTGATGGATGTAATATGGAAGAGGAGAGACGACTAGGATATGTAGCAATTACTAGGGCTAAATCACATCTAAGTTTGTGTTATGTGCATAGTAGGTTTTATAAAGGGCAGAGAAAACAGTTAACTAAAAGTCGTTTCTTGTCAGAAGCAGGATTAATACAAGGTGAGAGTCTCAAACTAACTAAAAAATCTGAATTTAGAAAAGGTGATTTGGTCAAACATAAACTTTTTGGTATAGGACGAGTTCAGAGTGCCAATAAATCAGGAAAAGCCTATAAACTTAAAATTAATTTTGGTGGGAACAAAAAAGAGATACTTAGCTCATTTGTTCAATCGGTTTAAAATTTATGAAAAATAGACTATTTGTTGTCAATAAACCTATATTTAAAAGTTCTAATAGATATATGGGTTATGTAAAAAGAAAATATAATACTAAAAAAGTAGGATTTTCAGGCACACTTGACCCTTTTGCTACAGGTTGTTTGATAGTTGCCACTGGACAATATACTAAACTTTTTCAATATCTCAAAAAAACACCAAAAGCTTATAGTGCTACGCTATGGCTAGGTGCTAACTCTAGTAGTTTAGATATAGAAAATATTGACTCTATCAAAGAGACAAAAGAGTTTACAATAGATGAGGTCTATAAGGCTTTAGAGAGTCTAAGAGGAGAACTTATCTACTATCCACCAAAGTTTTCAGCCAAAAAGGTAAATGGCAAAAGGGCTTATGATTTGGCTAGAGAGGGTAAAGATGTAGAACTAAAACAGATAACTTCAACTATATATGATATTCATTTAGTTCACTATAATCACCCATTTATACATTTTGAAGCAATGGTGTCAGAGGGGACTTATATTCGTTCATTGGGTGCTATTATCTCTGATAAGTTAGGAGTTGATGGTACACTATCTAGTCTCAAACGGCTTTATGAGGGAGCTTTTCATTATGAGAAGGAAAAAGCTTTAAATCCTCTACACTATCTAAAGATACCTCAAAATATCTATACAGGAGATAGTGAGTATATAGAGCTTGGCAAAAAGTTATATATTGACTATTTTGAGACCAAAGAAGATGGTGAGTATTGGATAGAGAGTGATAATTTTTTCTCTATTATAGAGATAAAAGATAGAGAAGTAAAATATAAACTAAATAGAATAGAAAAATTTAGGGTAAAAAATGACTAAAAAAGCACATGCAAAGATAAATACATTTTTAAAAATAACAGGACATCAAAACGGATACCATACACTTCTATCACGATTTGTAAAAGTACCTAATTTATATGATACTATCTCTTTTGTTCCCCAAAATTGTGATAGCTTTACTATAGAGGGGTGTGGAGATATACCAACTACTAGTAATATAATATATAAAGCCTATAAAGCTATGAATATAGATATAGATTTTTTCAAATCTCATAAAGTAGTAGTAGCAAAAAACATTCCATCAGGAGCTGGTCTTGGAGGAGGAAGTAGTGATGCAGGTGCATTTATGCTTCTATTTAATGAAGTTTGTAATCTTCAAATTGATACTACTACTCTAGCAAATATTGGCTCAAAAGTGGGGGCAGATATTCCTTTTTTTGTTTATGATTATGATAGTGCTAATGTATCAGGATTTGGAGAGATAGTTGAACCTTTTGAAGAAGAGCAATTTGAGATTGAGCTTTATACACCTAATATTCATTGTGATACCTCTTTTGTTTATAAAACATTTAAACAAAATCTATTTTATACTATAGATTTAAAATCATTTGAGGGCTGGGATAAATTAAGTAGTAAAGAGATTTTATCAAAAGTAGATGCAATAAAAGCAAATGATTTATATCAAGCCTCTTTAATAGCTTATCCACAACTAAAAGATATTGCACCCAAAGGGTGGTATTTCTCAGGTAGTGGAAGTACTTTTTTTAAAATTTAGATATAATATTAAAAAAGAGAATAAATTATGTCAACAACTATAGCAAATAATAAAAAAGCATACCATAACTATGAGATATTAGAAAAATATGAAGCGGGGATTGTACTACAAGGAAGTGAAGTCAAAGCCCTAAGAGCCAAACGAGCAAATCTAAATGATGCCTTTTGTCGTTTCATAAAAGATGAACTATACCTAATGAATGCTCATATAGCACACTTAGAGACTACCAATAGGAATTATGCAAGAGATACAAGAAGCCCTAGAAAACTACTACTACATGCAAAAGAGTTAGATAAACTATTCTCAAAAGTTGATAAAGATGGATATACAATAGTTCCACTTAGTCTATATTTCAATAAACGAAATCTAGCCAAAGTAAGTATAGCCGTAGCCAAAGGTAAACAGCTACATGATAAACGAGAGACACTAAAAAGAAGAACCCAACTAAGAGAGGCTCAACAGGCTATGAAAAATTATAGATAGCTATGGAACAATTAAAATCCCAAAAATCTAAGACTTTAAAGCCTCAGCAATCAACTCCACAGGGTTTTTAAACACCACATCAACATCTGCTTGATGTAGAGAATTACTTATTTGCATACGACAAGCACTACACTCAGCACTTACTATTTTTGCTCCTGTATCATCTATCATTTTAGCTTTTGGCACTCCTGCAAGTTGGGCAAAATGGTACTTCTCTGTTTGCATAGTAACACCACCAAAACCACAACATCTATCACTATCACTCATCTCTTTTATATTATAGTTTTGAGATAGTAATGCTCTAGGTTCTTTATGCAATCCTTGTACCTTTTTGGCATGACATGCATCATGATAGGTTATAGTATCTTCAAATTTGATATTTTTACTAGCTAGTATCTCTTTTAGCTCTGTATGTTTTTCAAACCACTCTGTAGCCATGAAGATTTTTTCATTTAATTTTTTTGCTCGTTTTGCCCAATCACTCATTCCATGATTGTTAAAAAATATCTCCCAATCATGTTTAATCATAGCACTACATGTAGCCTCTGGGATAATAATCGCCTCTACATCATCTATAAATGTCTCGAAATACTCTATATTTTGTTTACTCAAAGTCTCAACAGTATAAAAATCACCTGTAAAATAAGCAGGAGCTGAACAACACTTTTGCTCTTTTGGGATAAAAGCATCAATTTCAAGCTCTTTAAATATCTCTATTAGACTATCTCCAATAGTTGTATAGTTATAGTTTGCCAAACAGCCTATAAATATAGCTACTCTGCGTTTACCACCATTATCTATCTCCTCTGGATATTTATTTAAAAAGCTAGTTTTGCTAAGTGATGGCAGTAGTCGTCCACTTTTGATAATAGGTATAGGAAATCTTGGTATCATTCCTCCTTTTTTATTATCATCTTTGAACCCACAAGTTTTAAATGTATATCCAAGTTTCATCATAATATCCATCAATTTTCTATGACGCAATAGTGTAAAAAAGGCTTTTTTGAACCATGCTATACCAAATTTATCTGCAATATCGGCTCTAACCTCTTCTATAACCATATCTGTAGGTAGTGAGTTTGGACATACATCAACACAATTAGTACACAAAAAACAGCTCTCAAATATATCTTTGGCATTTTTGTCTAGTTCTAAATTGCCTTGTTGATACTCTCCTAATAAATCTATAAATCCTCTAGGAGAGGTAACCTCATCTGCATTTACTTGATGAATGGTACATACGGGGATACATTTCCCACA
Source organism: Sulfurovum sp. (assembly GCA_024763575.1). Classification (GTDB taxonomy): domain Bacteria; phylum Campylobacterota; class Campylobacteria; order Campylobacterales; family Sulfurovaceae; genus UBA1140. Next base: position 5,454 of record JANTFF010000003.1, on the reverse strand, counting down.
TTTGACACACTCATCACTTATTGCTTGGAAATTAAAAATATCTTCTGTTTTTTTCACGATTTACTTTCTTTGGTTAAATTATTTTGAGTATATTAGCAAAATCATATTAAATTTGGATTTTTTATAAAATTTTGTCCAATCCCATCAAAATAACAATACTCAAAAAACCTCCTGCTATACCAGCTAGAATATCATCGCCCATTACACCAAGTCCACCTTTGACTTTTCTATCTATTACTCCAATTGTTGATGGTTTCCAAATATCAAAAAGTCTAAATGTGGCAAAACTTAGTACTATTGCAATCTCATTGACATAAGGATAACTCATACTTTTTGCAACAGATAGAGCAAACATCATGGTTATCCATATTCCTGCTACTTCATCTATGACTATGCTTTTATCATCATGGCTATTGGTAGCTTTTTCATATCTGTTTATCTCAAATATACCTATAATAGTAATGACTAAAGTTAACATAAATAGTGTCTGCATAGGTAAGAATTGAAGTATGATTAAGCCTACAATTAATCCAGCAAAACTACCAACAGTTCCAGGTGCTTTTGGTGCTAGACCTGAACCAAAAAAAGTTATAAAAATTCTATTTAAATTCATATATTTCCTTATGTAAGTGAAGTTGTTTGATATAAATCCATCAACTTTACATAAAAATCCTCTTCGCTATGCTCTTCCATTAGACCTTCATTCGGTACTAATGCATCATAAAGCTCTTGGATATTTTCAAATCTATCAGGATATAGTGTACTAAGTACTGATGCTGATACCTCTCTTCTGACTAATATACTAGGAGGCATAATACCTGCTCGAATTAGTTTCATAATAGATTGTGAATGGTAGTGAATATGATGATGCTGTCCATGAGGACAAGTAGTCGTACTCACTAGTGTTCTACATTTATTACAATATACATAATGGTCAACAGTAGATATTTTCATTTTAATTCCTTTTGAGTTATCAAAAATAGAATTTAGTCTGTTTTTATCATAAAATGAACCGAGTCTTGTATGATTTTTAGTGATAACTAAACGACTACACCCATAGTTTTTTGCAACTAGTGCATCAAGTATCAACTCATTGTATCCTGCAAATATATAGGAGTTTTCTAATGGAACTACAACAACTCTGTTTGATGGTAAAAAATTTTCAATAAAACTATTGATTGCTTCATATCGAATATCATATCTCAATCCAGTAGAGTTAAAAGGTTTTAGTAAAAATAGTACAAGCATATCAGCGTGGTCAAGTATCTGTCTTATCATTCTCTCATGTGAACGATTTAGAGGATTAGCATATAGCATAAAGCCTGAAATTTTTTTTGCATTTTGCTCTGCTATTAGATTTTTTACTTTTTTAACACTACTTGATATGAGTGGGTATTTTACTCGATAATCACCACATACAGCTATCTTACCTAATCTTGGCATAGTATCTTTAACACCTGGATGAGATGGGTCAGCTGTTCCAAATATACATACAAGTCGTTGTTGAATATCTATTTCAAAAGTCTCATCAACTGTTATTTTTCCTACAATATTTCCTTCAGTTACTAAATCTAGTACTTCTCCTTGTTTAGCACTTTGTAGTATCTCTTGATTTCTTTTACCATTAGGAGATAATAAAAATGCAAATGGATATGGTACACCTTTATATACTTTGGTCTCATTTACTTCCAATGCTTCTTGTTTATTCATTAGTTTTGTTACAGGTGAGATTAATCCCTCTTGTACCAAAGCCAAAGTTGATAATGCTTCAGCATCTATATATAGTTGTCTATTTTTTCTTGAAGATGCCATATTTTTTCCTTTTTTCCCATAAGCTTTTTCTTGAAATTCCCAATTTTTTAGATAGTTCAGTATCTGGGAATTGATATTGAAAACTATTGACAATAAACTTTACATAATCATCAATTGTCAAAATTTCATTTTGGTCATAGAGTTTATTATCTGTATTTATCTCCAATCTTGGATAAGGTGTTTCTATATCAGTAGTCGTTGATATAATAAATTCTCTCCTATTTAATAGTTCAAATAGTTGTTCTCTCTCTGCTTTTTTTAGTACTTGTAGTTCTGATATATATAAAATATGTCTTGGATTAGATTTCTCTATCTTATCTTTCCAATTTTTTGCACCAAGTGGTATAAATACTAAGACTCTATCATTTTGTTGTGCATATTGAAATGCCAATTTATCAACTAATTTAATATAGTTGGTAAATATAACTATTGGAGTAGTAATTTTATCTATATCATTAGTGATATTAATATCATTTAGTAAATATTCACTATACTCTTTATATAGATTTTTGTACTTTTTGAGTGTTTGATACTCTTTGTAGTGTTCAATCTTTCTTTGTAACTCTTCTATCATAAAAGGTTTGACAATATAATCATTTGCTCCAAGTTTCAAAGGTGCAGAGACTGTATCATTGTTAATATAACTTACCATAAGTATAATAATCTTCTCTTTATATTTTGTAATCAAAGGATTAAAGTTTTGACCAGGTAGGTTGGTTGATAGTAGATAAGCATCCCCTGAACTTGATGTCATTGCCTCTTTGATAGAAGAGAAAATTTCAGTTTCATATCCAGATTGATTGAGTTTAGTGGATATACTCTGTGCTAGATATAGTTCGTTTTCTATAATTGTTATCTTCATTGTTTTGTCCAATCGTAATAATATAATGTTGCAATAGCTTCAACTGCTACACCCTCTTTGCGTCCAATCCAACCAAGCTTTTCTGCTGTTGTGGCTTTGATATTTACAAGATTTGGTGTTAAATTTAGCAGTTTGGCTAGATTAAACCTCATAGGTTTTTTGTATTTTAATAGTCTTGGAGTTTGGGCGATAATAGATAAATCGACATTACCTATTACATAACCAAGACTATTTAGTCTATTTACCGTATCTTTTAAAAGTTTGCTTGAGTCTATACCCTTATACTCATCAGCATTATCAGGATAAAACTCACCAATATCACCCAAGCCTGAAGCACCTAAAAGGGCATCTATTAGAGCATGAATTGCTACATCTCCATCACTATGTGCTTTGAAGCCAAATGGTGAGTCTATCTCTACTCCACATAGAAACATCTTTTTACCATCTTCAAAAGGATGAATATCTATACCAAAACCACTCAAAGCTCTAGTCGATGGTTTTTTGATACAAGTAAGTTTGGCTAAATCTTCAACGGTAGTTAGCTTATGAGCTTTTACAGACCCTTCTACAAAGATTATCTCGCCACCTTGTGAAGCAATAGCTGAACTATCATCAGTAAACTCAGTATCTGTATCTAATGCTTTTTTGAGTAAAGTTGTATCTGATAGTTGAGGAGTTTGTATGATTTTAGTATTTTCTCTATCTATTGGACTATTTTTGTAATATAGTGTATCCACAATCTTAAGTGTAGGAACTATACAGCTATTGTTATTTTTTGATAATATTACTCGTCTAATCATTTCTTTATCAAGACAACATCTAGCAATATCAGAGACCAAAACAAAAGGTGTTTTGACATGTTCCAAAGCGTTTTTCAAAGAGGCTTGTCTGCTAGTTCCACCTTTTACAAAAGTATAATTAGCAAAATTTGACATAGCTTGTATGTCATCTCGTGATGACACTATAATAGTACTTTCAAAAGGTTCTATAGTTTGAAATTCATCAGCTACTTGCAACCACAAAGGTTTATCATCACTCCATATCCACTGCTTTTTAGGAGGTAATTTAAACCGTGATGCACTTCCTGCACCTAAGAGTATAAGTGTAATGTTATGCAATATCAATCCTAGTTTTAAAGTGTAACCATATTATACACGGGTAACCTTTGGTAACACTTTAATTTATCAAAAAATCTATAATAATCAAGAAAAATGATTTAAAGGTTCAGTTCTACTTAAAAATCCATATTTATAATTAAATTTAAGTTTATTTGAAAGTTTTAAGCTTTTTGTTAGATAATCTTTTGCCAATTTAATACTTGTAGTCAAATCTTTACCTTGGGCTAAAGAGGTAGCAATAGCAGAAGAGAGTGTACAACCTGTTCCATGTGTATGAGTTGTATCTATTCTAGGAGAGTTAAATATTTCATTATCTTTATTTGGTTGGATTAATATATCTATAGATTGATTTTGATTTTGAAAATGTCCACCTTTAATTAGTGCTGATTTAGCACCTATATCAAATAGAGCTTGTGAGATTGAATCTATCTCATTTTCTTTTCCCTCAAATTTACTATTAGTTAGAGTGTTTATTTCTAATAAATTAGGGGTAATAATATCTACAATTGGAACTAATTGAGATATAAATATATCCAGTGCCGACTTATCTAGTAATCTTTTGCCACTAGAGCTAATTATAACAGTATCAAGTACAATATTTTTGAGTTTATATTTTTTGATACTATCTATAACTACTTGAACAATCTCTTTGCTCCCCAACATTCCAATTTTAAGAGCATCTATTTGTATATCATCTAATATAGCCTCTATCTGACTTTGAACTATAGAGGCATCAACAATATTTACACCCCTTACACCTTGTGAGTTTTGGGCAGTTAGAGCTGTAGTTGCACTAAAAGCGTATCCACCATTAGCATGAATAGTTTTTATATCAGCCTGAATACCTGCTCCACCATAAGGGTCAGACCCTGCTATGGTTAGAACAGTTGGAGTATAACTACTGTGCATTTTCAAATATCTCTATAAGCTTTGTAGTCTTTTCTTTGGATACTTCACCATTTTCCAATACTCCACCTATCATAGAGATACCACTAGCACAATGAGTATCTACTACATTTTGAATAGTATCCAAATTTATCCCACCAATAGCCACAATAGGATAATCAACCTCATTAGCCCAAGCTTTCAAATCTTCAATCCCAACAGGATTATATACCATCTTTTTAGAAGTAGTCTCATATATAGGGCCAATAGCTACATAAGATGGTTCAATATCAAGTGCAATTTTTATCTCTTTGGGTGTATGTGTACTAATTCCTAATCTAATCCCTACATGATATATATCATCTATATTTGCTTCTAATATATCCTCTTGTCCTAGATGAATACCATAAGCATTATGTTTGATAGCTAATTGCCAATAATCATTTATAAAGAGTCTAACGCCATATCTATTAGATATATCAATAGCATCAATTATCTCTTGTTCTAATTCATCACCTTGCATATCTTTGACTCTAAGTTGTGCTGTTGTTATACCACATTGATATAGTGGTTCTAATTTATTAGTTCTATCTACTACAGGATATATTCCTATTGGTTTATCTTTTGTACATTCTAAAAATTTCATATTTTCTCTTTTTGGGGAATTATACTATTTTATTAAGTGAACTACCTCTAGCTAAAGAGCTAGAGGCTTCCTAACTAGCAAACTCCAATGAGTCTGAACACGAAAGGCTTTTGAGTTTAATTCTAATTTAG
>JANTFF010000002.1 GCA_024763575.1 Sulfurovum sp. | reverse complement strand
CCACAAGAGCCAAAACCACTGAAAAATGATGGCAAAAAAGTAGCTGTAGTTGGTGCTGGTCCTGCTGGACTTACTGTGGCTTACTATTTGGCTTTAGAGGGTATCAAAGTTGATATTTTTGAAGAGTTACCAGTAAATGGTGGTGAAGTAGCAGTAGGTGTTCCTGAATATAGAATGCCAATATCTAAATATCAAAGAGATATTGATTTGGTATTAGAGATGGAAGCTGTTACAATCTATAATAATCATAGAGTAGATGCCAATAGACTCAAAGAGATAGAAGCAGAATATGATGCTACATTCTTAGGCTTTGGTACAAGATTATCTAAAAAAGTTAGAGCTAAAAATGAAAATCCAAAAATGGGTGGTTATTGGGGTGCTATTGATATGCTTGACAAAGTAAACCTTTGGGAAAAGTATGGAATAGGAAGTCCTGCTAGTAATGAACTAAAAGATAAAGTTGTAGTCTGTGTTGGTGGTGGATTTACCTCTATGGATGTTGTACGATGTTCTATTAGAGAGGGTGCTAAAAAGGTTATAATGCTCTATAGAAGAGATGAAAAAACAATTATCCGAAATACAACTTATGAAGAGTATCATGAGGCTGTAGAAGAGGGTGTTGAGTTTATTTTCCACTCATCTATTGAAGAGATTTTTGATAATGGTGATAATATAGAAAAACTCAAAGTTAATAGATTTGAATTAGTTCCTGATCCTAATGGTGGTAGAGCGCAACTTGTCAAAATTGAAGGAGCTGATTTTGAGATAGAGTGTGATTATCTAATCCCTGCTGTTTCACAATCTGCTGATTTACAAATCTTGCCTGAAGAGTGGGATATGAAGCTAACATCTTGGGGAACTATTCTTACAAATGGCAAAGATTATATGACTTCAAAAGAGGGTGTATTTGCAGGAGGTGATTGTGAATATGGTCCAATGACTATTGTAAATGCAGTAGGTCAAGCCAAAAGAGCATCATCTGTAATTAGCCGTTATCTTTATAATGGTGGTAAGTGTGAACTAACTGATGATGAGATTATGGAAGACCACCTATCTAAACTAAAAGTCTATAACAAAAATGAAAAAATCACAGGTTGGATGCCAGGAATACCAAGAGAAGAGAGTGAAAAACTAGGTGTTGATGAGCGAAAAACTAATAACAAAGAGGTAAATCTAGGATTTACAGGAGAAGAGGCGATAAGTGAAGCAGAGCGATGTATGCGATGTTATTACATATCGATGGTGGCAGTATAATGAGTAGTATAAGAAAAAATGAGCAAAAAGCTATAACAATTACTATTGATGGTAAAAGTTGTAGTGGTGTTTTTGGACAGACTATTTTACAGATTGCTAGAGAGAATGGGATTTATATCCCTACTATGTGTTATTTAACCAAAGTGTTACCAATTGCATCATGTCGTATGTGTGTTGTAGATGTAGAAGGTGTTGATGGTCTTATTCTCTCATGCCAAGAGAGGGCTGTTGATGGAGCTGTTGTTACTACTCAAAATGCAGAGCTTTATAAAGAGAGACAGAACATTATGAAACTCTATAATGTAAACCACCCTTTAGAGTGTGGTGTATGTGACCAGAGTGGAGAGTGTGACCTCCAAAATAAAACTATGGAGTTTGGATTAGAGGGGCAGAACTTTACAGCCAAAGAGCCATCAAGACCAGTTCAAAATTGGGGTTTTGTATCTTATGACCCAGCTTTATGTATTATGTGTGAGAAGTGTGTTAGAGTCTCAACTGAAATTACAGGTGATGAGGCTCTCAAAGTTAAATTTGGTGGATATAGCTCAACTATAGAGAATGTAAAACAAGATAAAAATTTTGCAACACTAGGTGAAGCAGCATCTGTTTGTCCTGTTGGGGCATTGGTTGATACTAGTTTCAAATACTCTGCAAATGCTTGGGAGTTAACCAAAGTTCCATCATCTTGTCCTCACTGTGGTGGTGGTCATGATGTAACTTATGAGACTAAAAATGGTAAAGTTTATAGAGTATCAAATGAAGCAGAGTTTAGTACTATGTGTAGTGCTAGTCGTTATGGATTTGATTTTGTAAATGAGGGTGTAACCAAAGACAAAGAGGCATTTAACAAAGCTATAGAGGCTTTTAGTAGTGCCAAAAGCATTATATTTTCAAAAGAGATTTCAAATGAAGAGGCTTTAATCTTACAAAAACTAAAAGAGTTAAAAGGATACAAACTTATCTCAAATGAGGCTAGAGCATATCAGAAATTTATGAGTGCTTATAGTTCTATTAGTGGCAAAGCACTATATAGTGGAACAGAAGATACACTTAGTAAATCCAGAGCTATTATTGTATTAGGAACTAGAATTAATGATGATGCTCCTACTATCAAATATAGTATCAATAAAGCTAGTAAACATCATAGAGCAAGAGTTTGTTATATGCATCCAATTGAGGATAATAATATCCAAAATATTGTAACTCAATTTATTAAATATGATGCTATGAGTGAAGAGGGAGTTGTAGCACTTTTGGCCTATACACTTCTAAAAGACAAAGAGTTACCAAGTGAAGTTAGAGCTATTTTAGATGACTTAGATATTGGAAACTTGTCGGCTGAAAGCAATATAGGTGAAGAGGAGCTAGAGACTCTAAGAAAATCACTGATTAAAAAAGTTGGATACTCATTAGTTGTTGGAGCAGATTTATACTCTCACCCAAGAGCTGAGAATATTGCTAAAATGGTAGCACTTATTGAGAAGTATGCAGGATTTAATGTTATTTGTGTTCCACCTGCTGGTAATGGTATGGGTATATCTCTTATCTGTGACCTTGATGATACTGTAGAGGGTGCTACTATTGGTTACAATGTCAAAGGTGACTTTACTCTATCTGCTTTTGGTGGAGGAGATTTAGATATGCCTTCACTTATCCAACAAGAGGGAACTTTAACCTCTATTGGAAAAAGAGTTGTACCTATCAATGTTGCTCTAAATTATGGTGGATATGTGCTTAATAATATTGCTAATGCTTTAGGATTAAATTCTCAATATACTATAGACTACACAAAACAACTTCCTATTGAAAAAGGGTTTAAAGCAATAGAGTTTGATTTCTTACCTAACTCTTTTGATATAACTGGAAAAGAGAATAGAGGTTATCTATTATCAGAGATTGAAGTCAGTCAAGATGGAACTATAGAAGAGCCAGTAGAGGTTGAGGGAATTGATGGAGCAGTAGTTTATAACTGTAACCCACAGGAACACTTTTCGCCTTTTACTGCCAAGTCTAAAATCTTACCTAATAATCCATATTTATTAGGTTCAAAACAGTTCTCTACAGCATCTAAACTAAATGATGGTGATAGTGTTAAATTTGTAATTGATAATATAGAGTTTACAAGAGTGTTTAAAATTGATACATCTCTAAAAGGAACAATAGCACTTAATCCTACTTATGATATGGGATTAAGTACTGCTTTGTTATCCTCTTACAGATTTAGTAGATTAGAAAAGATAGGAAGCTAATATGAGTGAAATGCAATCAGTAGAAAACATGGTTAGCATCAAGATAGATGGTGTCGAGTACAAGGCAAAAGAGGGTGAATATATCCTCAATGCTGCTCGTGCGAATGACATCTTTATTCCTGCTATCTGTTATCTTACTAGATGTTCACCAACACTTGCGTGTAGAATATGTCTAGTAGAAGCAGATGGTAAGCAGGTTTATTCTTGTAATGCTAAAGTCAAAGAGGGTATGGAGATAACTACCACAACTCCAAATATCCTAGAAGAGCGAAGAGCTATTATGGAGGTTTATGATGTAAACCACCCTCTTCAATGTGGTGTATGTGACCAAAGTGGTGAGTGTGAGTTACAAAACTATACACTTGAATTAGAAGTTGATAGTCAAAGCTACTCAATTCCTGATACAAAAAGAGAGACAAAAAACTGGAGTAGTGTTCTTCATTATGATGCAGGTTTATGTATTGTATGTGAGAGATGTACTACAGTTTGTAAAGATATGATTGGTGATGCTGCAATTAAAACGACCAAAAGAGGTGGTGCTGCACTTGATAAGAGTCTAAGAGGTAATATGCCAAAAGATGCTTATGCAATGTGGAATAAACTTCAAAAATCTATAATTGCTCCAAGTAATGGAACAGAAAATACAGACTGTTCTGATTGTGGTGAGTGTGTAGCTGTTTGTCCTGTTGGTGCATTGGTTAGTAGAGATTTCCAATATACAACAAATGCTTGGGATTTAAAGAGAATTCCTGCAACTTGTGCGCACTGTAGTAGTGGATGTCAAATATATTATGAGACAAAGCCAACTTCAATTTCAGATAGAACAGAAAAAATCTATCGTGTAACTAATGAGTGGAACTATGTCTCTTTGTGTGGAGCAGGGCGATTTGGTTATGATTTTGAAAACAGAGTAGAGAGCAAGGATACAAAAGCATTTGCTAATGCCATTACAGCATTTAATAAAGCTAAAGTAATTAACTTCACATCTGTAATTACAAATGAAGAGGCTTTAATGCTTCAAACTCTCAAAGAGAAAAAAGGTATTAAGCTAATTAACCGTGAAGCTAGAGCATTTCAAATCTTTTTAGATTTTTACTCTAAAGCTTCTGGTAATTCACTCTATACAACTGACTTCAAAGAGGTTATGAAGAGTGATTTTGTAATGAGTTTAGGAACTAGTTTACGAAATGATAATCCAAATGCACGATATGCCTTTAATAATGTCCAAAAGATGAATAAAGGAGCAGGTATCTATTTTCACCCAGTTGGAGATACACTTGTGCCTACATTTGGTAGAACTATTGAAGTCTTTAATCATAAAGTTGGATATGAAGAGGCTGTATTACTACTAATAATTGAGCTATTTGCTGATAAAGATAAGCTTCCTAATTCAGTAAAAGAGCAATTAGATAGAGCTAAATTGGTAGAAGCTTTAGGTGGGGATAGTGCTAAGTTTGAAAAATCATTTGATAAGATGATGAAGAAAAAAGAGAAATTCTCTTTAATCGTTGGTGAAGATTTATATTTCCACCAAAAGGCTGAAAATATTGCAAAACTTATTGCAGTACTTGAAAACTGTTCAGATATAAAAGTAGCTATGATACCACCAAAAACTAACTCATTAGGAGTTGCACTTATATGTGACCTTGATGATGAAGCAGATGGATTTACTATTGGTTATAATGCTAGTGGGGACTTTAGATTATCAGCACTAGGTGATGGTGATTTAGATATGCCAGCTATGAACCAACAAGAGGGAACTCTTACTAATATGCACAAAAGAGTAACTCCAACCAATGCAGGACTAGATTATCATGGATATACTCTTAATGATATTATGAAAGAGGTACTGTCAGCACCAACTCATACTATAGATTGGACTCCACTTCTTCCAACAGACAAAGGGTTTAAAGCTATTGATTTTGACTCTTTACCAAATGGATATAGTAATGATGGCACAGAAAATAGAGGTTATCTACTAGATACTTCTACAGTAGAAGTGGGAGATATTGAAGTTAATAAGTTTGATGACTCAATTGCATTAGATGGAGAGATTGCTTATAGATGTAATCCACAGAGACAATTTAGTGACTTTACAGACAAAGCTCATCAAATCTTTGAAGAGTTTGCACTATATGCTAGTCCTAAAAAAGCAGAGAGTTTAGGTAAAAGAGTTGTAGTTGAGTTTGATAATGGTAATTTGGAGTTAGATGTCAAGGTTGACGATAGAATGGCAGGTGATATAGTTGCTATTCCTGATTTCAAAAGTGCTGAAAATATCTATGAACTCTTTGGAGCTTCAAGATACCAAAAAGTAATTATAAGGGAGGTATAAATATGGATGCAACAATATTACCTGAAGTGACTGCTGTTGGCGTTATTATCAAAGCTGTTTTGATTTTGGCTGTCATATCGGCAATCGCAGGATTTGGTACTTATATTGAGAGAAAAGTACTTGCATTTATGCAAAGAAGGTTAGGGCCACAACATGTTGGTCCTTATGGATTGTTACAGTTAGCAGCTGATGGTATTAAACTATTTACCAAAGAGGATATTATACCTCAACATGCAAATAAAATTATATTTTCAGTAGCACCTGCTATTACAGCAGCTACTGCATTTATTGCTCTTGCTGCTGTTCCTGTATTCCCTGATTTTACAATTCCATTTGTAGATGTATTTGTTCCATCAATTGCATCTGATGTTAATGTTGGGATTTTGTTTGTACTTGGAATGATGGCAGCTGGTCTTTATGGACCACTTCTAGCAGGTATGGCACAATCAAACAAATGGGGTATTATAGGAAGTGCTAGAACAGCTATTCAATTTCTAAGTTATGAAGTTGTTACAGGTCTTTCACTTTTAGCTCCTATTATGATGGTAGGTTCTCTATCTTTTGTTGATTTTAATGACTATCAGTCAGATGGTACATGGTTAGTAGTTTATCAACCAGTTGCTTTTGTTCTGTTTTTGATAGCAGGTTATGCTGAAACGAATAGAACACCATTTGATTTACTTGAACATGAAGCAGAGATAGTCTCAGGTTATGTAACAGAGTATAGTGGTATGAGATGGGGTATGTTCTTTATTGGTGAGTATGCCAATATGATTACTATTGGTGTTATTGCATCAGTTGTATTCCTTGGTGGATATAATGATTGGTGGATTTTTGCTGGTTGGTTTATGATACTTGCTAAAATTGCATTCTCTTTCTTCTTTATGTTGTGGGTAAGAGCTGCTTGGCCACATGTTAGACCAGACCAACTTATGTGGTTATGTTGGAAAGTATTAATGCCATTGGCAGTTATAAATGTTGTTATCACAGGTCTTGTGATGATGGCAGGATAAGGAGTAGTAATGGGTTTAGAAAAGTTTAAAGACAGAAATGTTGGAACACAAAATTATATAAAGTTAGACTTAACACATCCTCCAAAAGATGGGTGGAGTAAATTTAAACAGGTACTCTCAAGAGCAGTTCAACCTGAACTGTTTGTTGGACTATGGGTAACTCTAAGAGAGATGAACAATGCTCTATTTAGAGGTAAAATGCACACTACTCAATATCCATTAGAAAAGCTACCTATATCACCAAGATATAGAGCCATTCATGATATGTTGAGACTTCTTGAGAGTGGTCATTATAGATGTATTGGTTGTGGATTGTGTGAGAAGATTTGTATCTCTAACTGTATTAGTATGGATACAAGATATGATGAGAACCAGAGAAAAGAGGTTAGTGAATATACAATTAACTTTGGACGATGTATCTTCTGTGGATATTGTGCAGAGGTTTGTCCAGAGTTAGCAATTGTTCATGGTGGACGATATGAAAATGCTTCAGAACAGAGAGCTAGTTTTTCTCTATTTGAAGATATGTTAACTCCTATTGATAATCTTAACCTCCAACAAGAGTATCAAGGCTTTGGTGCTATCAGTCCTAATGCTGATGATAACATCAAAAAAACGCCTCTAGCGTATTAAGGAGAGAGTGATGTATGAATTTATAGCCTTTTATATCTTTGCAATATCGACTACGATACTGTTTATGATTACGGTGATGAGTAAAAATGTCCTATATGCCATGACTTCATTGGCAGCAGGAATGGTAATGATTTCAGGTTTCTTCTTTATTTTAGGAGCTGATTTTTTAGGTGTTGTTCAACTAATTGTATATGTAGGTGCTGTTATGGCTCTATACTCATTTGCAATGATGTTTTTTGATGCAACAAAAGATATAAAAGAGAAACATAATAATCCTACACTAGTTTTTTTACTAGGTGGATTAATGGCACTTGTATTTGTGATTATTTTCTCTGCTCCAATTATAGGAGAGAATATCGAAGCTTCATATCCTATTGTTAATGGGGTTGGTAATGCACAAGCTGTTGGTATAGTTCTATTTACTAAATATCTTGTACCATTTGAAGTAGCTGCTATTATGTTGCTAGTAGCAATGATTGCAGGTATTATTCTAGCAGGTAAAAAGATGGATATATCTTTGACTAAAACTGTAATACAAAAAGAACCAGAAGATGAGATTTTAAAGGAGAGCAAATGATAGGTGTTAGTCACTATCTTATACTTTCAGGTCTGCTGTTTAGTATAGGATTTATGGGTGTGCTTAGGAGAAAAAATCTTCTAATGCTATTTTTTGCTACAGAGGTGATGTTAAATGCAGTCAATATCGCTTTTGCAGCAGTAGGCAATTATTACGGTGATTTATCAGGTCAAATGTTTGCCTTTTTTATCATCGCAGTTGCAGCATCTGAGGTTGCTGTTGGTTTAGGTCTTTTGATTTTACTTTATAAAAAATATGGTTCACTTGACCTTGATGTTATATCATCAATGAAAGGATAATAGAATGGAAAGTTTAGTATATATAGCACTCTTTGCTCCTTTTGTTGGGTCACTGTTTGCTGGACTCTTTTTTGCAAGAAGTCCTAAAAATATAATAGTAGGTATAGTTAATCCTGCTTTGATTGGATTATCACTATTAGCTTCAATTATTTTAGCGTTTTATGTAGCAGAGCATGGAGCTGTTCATGTCACTATGATGGATTGGATAAGTGCTGGTAGTTTACACATTCCGTTTGGTTTTATAGTAGATAAAGTAAGTGTTACTATGATGATAGTAGTTACAACAGTCTCAACTGTAGTTCATGTCTATTCAAATGGATATATGGATCATGACAAAAGTTTCAATAGATTTTTCTCATACCTATCAGCATTTGTTTTCTCAATGATGATTTTGGTTATGAGTGATAACTTTGCTGGTCTATTTATCGGTTGGGAAGGTGTTGGTGTATGTTCATGGTTACTAATTGGTTTTTGGTATCACAAAAAAGATGTTACACCAGATATTAATCCAGCTATATCTCCATCTTATGCAGCAAACGAAGCATTTATTATGAACCGTATTGCTGACCTTGGTATGTTGGTTGGTATATTCTTGATTTATTGGAATGTAGGTTCACTTCAATATGATGTAGTCTTCAAAGCACTTCCACATCTAACAGATGGAATACTTGTAGCAATTGCTATTGGACTATTTATTGGTGCAATGGGTAAATCGGCACAATTTCCACTACATACATGGCTTACAGATGCGATGGAAGGACCAACTCCAGTTTCTGCTCTTATTCATGCAGCGACAATGGTAACAGCAGGGGTTTTCCTTGTAATTAGAGCTAATCCACTATTTGGAATGGAGGCAGTACAAGGAGTTAGTTATTTCATTGCAGCTCTTGGTACATTTGTAGCATTTTATGCAGCATCTATGGCTTTGGTTAACCGAGACCTCAAAAGAATTATTGCTTACTCTACACTTTCACAGTTAGGGTATATGTTCGCAGCAGCTGGTCTTGGAGCTTATTGGATAGCACTTTTCCACCTTGCAGCTCATGCATTCTTCAAAGCGTTACTATTCTTGGGTGCAGGTAATGTTATGCATGCAATGGATGATGAACTTGACCTATTTAAAATGGGTGGACTCAAAAAGGCTATGAGAGGAACTTATATCTATATGGGTGTAGCTTCATTAGCATTAGCAGGTTTGCCACCACTAGCAGGATATTTTTCCAAAGATGCGATTATAGAGACAGCTTTTAATGAAGGAACTTTAGTATTATGGGGAATGTTGGTTTTCACAGCAGGTCTTACAGCATTCTATAGCTTTAGACAAGTATTCTTAACTTTTGAAGGTGAAGAGAGATATAAACTGTTTGGTTTCCACCCTCATGAGATGTATAAATATGTACTAATTGCTATGAGTCCTTTGGCTATTTTGGCTGTAGTAGCTGGTTGGTTCCAAGGAAGTTTCCATGAGTTTATAATTACTCTATTACCTGAGTATGAGATGAGTCATCATACACATCATCTTGCAGGAAAACTAGGTCTTATTGTTTTAGCATTTGCTATTACAGGTATAGTTATTGCTTACTTCAAATATGCTAGAAGAGGTGAAAAAGCATTTAAACAAGATGAAAAAGTAGAAAATGGATTTATCTATAAACTATTGATAAACCAATATTATGTTCCTGACTTTTATGTAGAGTTTATTGTAAAACCTTATAAGGCAATTTCAGAAAAATTCTGGGCAATAGACAAAGCAGTAGTAGATGGCACTGTTGATATGATTGCAAAAGTAATCTATACAACAGGTGATAAAACAAGAACAATACAAAATGGTAATCTCTCATCTTATCTTAATTGGATGGGTGCTGGTACACTATTATTAATATTAGCTGCTGCAGTAGTTGCAGTTATGAGTTAAGGAGGGGTTATGGAACATATATTAAGTATATTAATATTTTTCCCACTATTAGCTGGGATATTAGGATTTGTGGTTGATAAGGAGGTTGCAAAAGCTTATGGTATATCTGTAGCTGCTGTAGAGTTCTTATTATCACTCTGGTTATGGGCTAGTTTTGATACAAACTATGCAGGTATGCAGTTTAATGAGTTTGCACCAATTATTTCACAATTTGGTATCTCTTATAACTTAGGAGTTGATGGTATTTCACTATTTATTGTACTTATGTCAACACTAATTACACTATTAGGTATTATTCTATTAGATGAAGATAAAATAGCAAATATGAAAAATATGATTATCTCTTTGTTATTTTTAGAGATGACTATGGTAGGTGTTTTCTTATCATTAGATGCTATTATTTTTTATCTATTTTGGGAGTTATCTTTGGTTCCTATGCTCTATATTATTGGAGCATGGGGTGGACCTACTAGAGTATATGCAGCAGTTAAATTCTTCTTATATACATTTGCAGGTTCATTAGTAATGTTGGTTGGTCTTTTGGCTATAGCATATCTTTACCATTTAGAAGCAGGTGTTTGGACATTTAATCTATTAGATTGGTATCAATTGGATTTATCTGTAGGGTTACAGTTTTGGTTATTCTTGGCTCTTTTTGCTGGGTTTGCTATCAAAGTTCCTATGTTTCCATTTCATACATGGTTACCTCACGCTCATGGTCAAGCACCAACTATCGGTTCTGTAATATTAGCAGCAGTACTACTTAAAATGGGTACTTATGGATTTGTAAGATTTTCACTTCCACTGTTCCCTGATGCGTCAGTTGAGATGATACCATTTATAGTAGTACTCTCTATTATTATGGTTATATATACAGCAATGGTAGCATTTGCACAAAAAGATATGAAGCAAGTTATTGCTTACTCTTCTGTATCACATATGGGTATTATTATGATAGGTGTTTTTGCTATGAATGCTGAAGGTCTTGGTGGTTCTATCTTTTTAATGTTATCTCACGGTATAGTATCGGGTGCTTTGTTTATGCTTGTAGGTGTAATATATGAGAGAACAGGGACAAAAACTATGAGTGAGTTTGGTGGCTTGGCCTCAATTATGCCAGTATATGCAACAGTATTTGGTATTATGCTAATGGCTTCAGTTGGTCTTCCACTTACTATTGGATTTGTTGGTGAGTTCTTGGTACTACTTGGTTTCTATGAAGTTTCACCAATAGCTACTATTTTAGCAGGAACAACAATTATTATTGGGTCTGTTTATATGTTAAGCCTCTTTAAAAAATCATTCTTTGGTCCTGTAACCAATGAAAAAAATAGAGGTCTCAAAGATTTAAATGTTAGAGAGTTAACAGCACTATTACCATTAGTTGCTATTGTTGTATGGTTAGGTGTATATCCTAAACCAGTATTAGGACCAATTGATAAAAGTGTAAAACAACTTTTAGTTAATATGGAATATAAAGCTAGAACACAAAAAGCCAAAGATACTATTATCTCTATGCAACTAGCTAAGGAGGAAAAATAATGTTAGAGCCAGTAAAAATTAGTTTAGATGCACTAAACCTTGCTACACTTATGCCAATGCTTATGGCAGTAGCTGGTGGTCTTGTTATCTTGACAATTGATTTAATAAAAGAGAATTTACATAAATCTCTTTATGTTATGTTGAGTGTTTTGATTATTCTTATTGATTTGGGTGGTATAATAGGACTCAATGTCAATGATAGAGGTTTTTTTGATTTGATGCTAGTTGATGGTATCTCAATTGTTACTCAAATTATTATTTTGATAGCGTCAATTATATTTATACCATTGGCTTTGACATCAAAAAGATTCCATGAGTACTCATATCCTGAATTCTTTGCACTATTTTTATTTATGGTAGCAGGTTTACAGTTTATGGTTAGTAGTGATAACTTAATTCTGATATTTATCGGACTTGAGACTTCATCTCTAGCTCTATATACTCTAATAGCTCTTCATAACAGACACCACTCTTTTGAGGCTGCTGTTAAATACTTTACTATGGGTGCATTAGCAGCTGGACTATTTACTATGGGTTCAGCTATTTTATATGCTATCAGTGGGAGTTTGGAGTTAGGTCAAATTGCTGATGTTCTCCAATCAAGAATGGGTGATATTGGTATAATGGCACTTATGATAGCTGGAGCATCATTCCTCCTTGGAGCATTTGCTTTTAAACTCTCACTCTTTCCATTTCATACATGGGCTCCAGATGTATATGAGGGTGCTTCTGCTCCATTAGCAGGTTTTATGTCTGTTGCTCCAAAGATAGCTGCGTTTGTTGTCGCTATGAGAATTTTTGAGATGTTTATCAAACTTGATGTAGAGTGGGTACAGATTTCTATTTTGAGTATGGCAGTTGTTACTATGACATTAGCTAATATTATGGCATTGGTTCAACAAGATGTTAAGAGAATGTTAGCATACTCATCTATTTCTCATGCAGGTTTTGTAATGGCTGCTATTGCACTTGCTACAACCAAAGCAAATTCAGCAGTATTTTTATATTATGGTCTGTTTATGTTTACTAACCTTGGTGCATTTACTATGTTATGGGTTAGTCGTCACAAAAACAAAATTCACCATGCAAGATTTGACCACCCTTATGAGAAGTTTGCAGGTATGATAAATATTATGCCTTTAGGTGCAGTAATTATGGCTCTATTTATGTTTTCTCTTGCAGGTGTACCACCATTTTCTGTATTTTGGGGTAAAATCTATATTATGAGTGCAGCAGTTGATGTTGGTATGGTATGGTTAGCTATTGTCATGGGTATCAACTCTGCAATTTCAGCATACTACTACTTGAAATTGGTTGTGTATATGTTCTTGAAAGAACCAGTAGCAGTTACAGATGAAACAACTGTATATTACAATTTATCTAAACCGTTAATGACAGTTCTTGGTATTACTGTATTTGTAACAGTGGCTTCAATATTCTTTGTTCAGCCTCTACTTGAGTATATTACACATATGGTTCAAATTAGTGGGTATTAATTACTAAAACCTCTTTTCTATCCTCTATTTAGAGGATAGAATTAATTTTAACTACACTCTCTTCTTCTATAAAAAATATCAAATATGTTATAATCCCTTTTTTACACTATAGAAAATTATTTAAAACAATATTAAACATTACTATACTATAATTACATTATGAAAAAGTATGTCAAATCATGAAAGTAGTGACGTATAA
>JANTFF010000001.1 GCA_024763575.1 Sulfurovum sp. | reverse complement strand
TGTTCAATTAGAGCATCTATCTCTTCATAATCAACTGCTCCAAAATCTACCATTTTAAAAAGTGTCATTAGTGGTTTTCTACAACAAGATTTATTACACCCTGTAACAAGTTTTTTTGCTTTTTTATATGGAAGGTCTGTATCTTTGAATATATCAATAGCCTCTTTAACACTTTTCTCTCCACATTCACAAATTCTACGAGAGAGTATTTTTTTAATATTTATACTATCTTCCATATCAAACCTCTCTATTTTAGAAAATTATGTTTCTCTCTAAAAGATACTACATCTTTCATAGCCAATTGTACCTTTTGACTTAAATCTATAAGTTTTTCATAATCTGTCCAGATAGTATCTTCGACTATATCATGAATTTCACCTGCTATTTCAGTTACTTTTCTTTTATATTTTGCATACTGTTTTTTTACTGCTTTTTGCTCTTCTGTTAATGCCATATTATCTCCTTTTTTATTTATTATTTTAGGTTTACAATCCATAAACCATTTCTAAATCTATAGTAGGCTTATATCCAAGATATAGTAGTTGATAGCCATCAACCAATTCAAACCTATACGATTTATACAAATCAACAATCTCTTTTATATCGGGGATAAATGCGATAATTTTTTTTAATCCTCGATGATAAATTACACCTCTTATAAACTTCTCAGCATCACTTAATGCTTCACTTTGCATAATCCAAGGAGATATTTTGACCAAACTCCTATTTAATGCATAAGAGTGCTGATACCCAAAATCATTAGATAACATAAGTGATGACTGTTTCATTATTACTGTAGTAATATACTCAAATCTATCCTCCTTAAAAGCTCTGTAGTCATATATTTTTAGACTATGTTGATAGTTTTTTGAGCTTATACTTTTAGCCGTAGCATTAGAAAAGTTAAAGGCTACACCTCCACCACTAAAAATAGCTTGTTTAAAAGATGCATACTCTTTAAATCCTAGTTTAGTAAAACAGTCCAACTCTTCACTATTTGTCAATATTAAAATAGTTTTATCTTTATCAATATTGTTTAATAAAAGTCTAACTAAACGCCTTTTTAAATCTATATTTACACCATCTAAGGCATAAAAGTTATTTATTAAAACAGACTCATTAAAATCATAAGCTGTAATAATTGCTAATAGTTTTTCACCCTCATATATTCCAAAAGAGTAAGTTGGATTTTGTTCATAGCTATTTAAAACAAGATTTTTGTCAATTACTTTTTGAGCCTCAAACTCTTGTAAATCAGCTGTTAAACGATTTTTACGAATCCAACCTATGAACATAGATATAACTCTCTTAACTCTTCTGTACTTATTACAGATTTACGATTTGTTACAATATCTCTAACTTTTGGGAGAATAGCTTTAACTCGCTCTTGTGTAGGGAAAATACCCATACCTTTAAGATGATGTAAAATAGTGGCACTTCCTGAGTGTTTACCAATAGGGAAATAGCGACGCAATCCAACCTCCTCGGGTAAAAATGGTTCATAAGCACTTTTAGAGCGTATCATACCACTTACATGAATACCAGACTCATGAGAAAATATATGTTCTCCAATAATTGGTTGATTAGTTGTAATCTCTCTATTTGATGCTTTAGCAACCATCTCTACTAAGGATTTAAGTTTTTGGGGATTAATCTCTCTTTGTTCTCCAAACTGATGAGTCAAAGACATTAAAAATTGCTCAAAAGAGGCGTTACCTGCTCTCTCACCTAATCCAATAACTGTAGTATTAGCACCTATTGCCCCAGCTTCAACTCCTGCAATAGAGTTAGCTGTAGCCATACCAAAATCATTATGTGTATGCATCTCAATATCTAATATATTTAAAGCAGTCAATTTAGAGATATTCTTATATGTTTGATAAGGGGTTAAAATCCCAACTGTATCACAATATCTAAAACGGTCAGCTCCAAGCTCCTGACTTAAATGCATAAGTTCAATCAAAAAGTCACTATTTGCCCTACTTGCATCTTCCCCACCAATACAGACAAAAAGTCCCTCTCTTTTAGCTGTAGTTACTACATCTTCAAGGTTTCTAAAAAGCTTCTGTTTGTCTCCTTGGAACTTAACATCTATCAAAATATCCGAAATAGGAATAGATAAATCAACAGCCTTTACCCCACAAGATAGTGAAGAGTCCAAATCAGCCATAGTAGCACGATTCCAACTCATAATCTGTATTGGAAAGCCTAAATTGAGTATCTCTTTTATATCACTCTGCTCTTTAGTTCCCATAGCAGGAATGCCAACTTCTAGCTCATCAACACCACAAGCATATAATAGTTTTGCAATATCTATCTTCTCTTTAGTATTAAAAGCAACATAGGGTGCTTGTTCACCATCACGAAGGGTTGTATCGTTTATTATTGCCATTTTGAGTTCCTTACATAGATATTTTACATTATCTATGCATAAGTTGTTCCATTACATCTATTTTAAATATTTGGGATTATATGTTGTTTGATTAAGTAGAATTAATCTAAGCAACTTAAAGCGTTACTTAGATTTTTAAAATTTAAAAGATAATCTCTATCTCACACAATCAAAGAAGTAATCAGTCTTAGCAATATCTTTGGTCTCTTCATCAAGTTGATCTAATATACCATTTGTTATCCAAGTTAATAGATTTAAAGCCCCTTTATATCCACTAATAGAGTATCTATGTAGGTGATGTCTATCAAAGATTGGGAAACCAATTCTAATAAGTGGAATTCCAGTATCTCTATAAAGCTCTTTCCCATAAACATTACCAATTAAGAAATCAACAGGTTCTGTAAACATTAAACTTCTTAGGTGCCATAAATCTTTATTTACCCATATTTGACAATCTTCAGCCCATGCTGATTTATCTATAATAGCTTGCATATCTTTTGCCCACCCTTTTCTAGGTGCATTATGACAAAGTACATGTGTAGGTATCCCACCCATCTCTACTATAAATGATACAAGACCTAATAACATATCAGGGTCACCATAGATAGCGAATTTTTTACCATGCATATATGGGTAACTATCTTGCATCGCATCTACTAATTGAGCTCTTTGTGTTGCTAATTTGGCTGGAATATCTTTTCCTGTAAGTTCACTTAGCTTCATAACAAACTCATCTGTACCTGAAAGACCTATTGGGTTACAAGTCTCAAAACCTTGTTTCCATTTGTTTTTAATAGTTTTTGCAGTTTGAACAGTTGAGTACTTTTGTAAAGATATTGTTGTTTTGGCATTAATTGCTGTTTTTGCATCTTCTAATGTTGTACCACCTGCATATAGATGATACTCACCAGCACCTGTATTCCACTGTTTCTCATGGTCACCTATCATAACAATTTTGTCACTAAACATTGAAGAAATCTCTTTTATCTCTGCTAGTGAGCCAAGATATGGTTCAAATCCAGGAATGATATTTATTCTCTCTTCGTCAACAACTTTATCTTTTCTTGATGGATTAAGTTGTTCTAACATCGCTTTCATCATATTATCATAACCTGTAATATGAGAACCAACAAATGATGGTGTATGTGCATAAGTGATTGGTAAATCATCAAGCTCACCCTCTGCATTCTCTCTAGCACCTACAACAAAGGCATTTAAATCATCACCAATAACCTCTGCCATACATGTAGTACTAACAGCAATATGCTCTGGCTTGTACATAGCATTACAGTTTCTTAGACCATCTTTCATATTTGCCAAGCCACCAAATACAGCAGCACTCTCACTCATAGAGTCAGATACACATGGAGTTGGCTCTTTGAAGTGTCTTGTAAAGTAACTTCTAAAATATGCAACACACCCATGGCTTCCGTGAACATAAGGCATGGTGTTTTCAAAACCAAGACCAGCCATAATCGCTCCTAGAGGTTGACATGCTTTAGCAGGGTTTACAGTAATTGCCTCTCTTGCTAAGTTTTTTTCACGGTAATCCCATGTTTTTGTCCACTCTGCAATCTCATCTACCTTATCTGGATTTGTTGCACCTGTAGCACTCTCAAACTCTGTTTTGTTTTTTAAAGTCTGTTGATACTCAGGCTTTAAAAATAGTTTTTGTCCATTTACAATATTTTCTACATCTTGCATATTATGCTCCTATCTCTTCTTTTGTTTCCCATGGGGCTTTGGTGTGACTCCATACTGGTGAGTTTATTGCTAAATCCATATCTTTGGCAAAAATTGCAAAAGCATCATATCCATGATATGGACCACTATAATCCCAAGAGTGCATCTGTCTAAATGGTAATCCCATTTTTTGGAAAGTATATTTCTCTTTTATACCAGCAGCTACTAAATCTGGTTGAATTGCTTGTACAAACTTCTCTAACTCATACTCATTTACATCATCATAAATTAGTGTACTTCTTTTAAGCTCCTCTTTGGTTCTTTTGTAATCATCACCATGTCCAAACTCGTAACCAGTTCCTACAATTTCCATACCGAGGTCTTCATAAGCACCAATAACATGTCTTGGTCTTAAACCACCAACATAGAGCATAACTTTTTTACCCTCTAGTTTTGGCTTATACTTTTTAATAACTTCATCTGTCATTTTAGTATATTTAGCAATTACCTCTTCTGTTTTTGCTTGAATTTTTTCATCAAAGAAAGTAGCTATTTTTCGTAAACTCTCTGTTGTTTTACTAGGTCCAAAGAAGTTATACTCCATCCAAGGGATACCAAACTCTTGCTCCATATGTCTGCTAATATAGTTCATACTTCTATAGCAGTGTAGTAGATTAAGTTTTGCTTTTGGTGTGATAGCCATCTCTTTATAAGTAGAATCCCCACTCCATTGAGCAATAACTCTAAGACCTATCTCTTCAAGCAAAAGTCTAGTTGACCATGCATCACCACCAATATTATAATCACCAATAATAGCTACATCATAATCTGTAGTTTCAAACTCTTTTCTAGCTGTTGTATCTGTCATAATCTCATCTCTAATAGAGTCATTTGCAAGGTGGTGACCTAATGACTGAGAAACACCACGGAAACCTTCACAAGATACTGCTATAGTTGGTGTATCACTCTCTTTTTTGTACCATTTTGCTACAGCTTGTATATCATCACCAATAAGACCAATTGGACACTCTGATTGGATAGTAATACCATTATTTAAAGGAAATAACTCATCAATCTCACCAAGTGCTTTTTTGAGTTTTTTGTCTCCACCAAATACAATATCGTTCTCTGTAAAGTCTGTTGAGAAGTTCATTGTTACAAATGTGTCAACTCCTGTTGTACCTATATAGTAATTTCTACGACCTGCACGGCTATATTGACCACAACCAATAGGTCCATGAGAGATATGAATCATATCTTTAACTGGTCCCCAAACAACCCCTTTAGAACCAGCATAAGCACAACCTCTTTGACTCATAACACCAGGTACAGTCTGTTTATTACTTTTAGTTTTATCACAAGCACCTTTTACACCCTCTGGTGTATCAACACCTAAGTGTTTTGCTCTATTTTTTGCAGCTTTTGCAGGATATACCTCTAATATCTCTGTTATAGCTTTATTCTGTAACTCTTCTAATGTTTCAGTTCCCATTCTATATTCCTTTTAAACTTTTTATTAGTGAGCGAAAGTACTTTATATTGCTCCAATAAGCACTATAAAGTCCCTTTCGCTCTTTTATGGGTTACAAGTAGCTTAAGCTACTGTAACTCTATATAGGTTCATATCATCAAGGTGTTTACAAAGCTCAGCAGTTGCTTCACCATCTACAGTTTTAGAGATTTCACTAATTTGATATTTGTTTGTATAATAAATCATTTTAGTTTCCCCTTCTATATCTGCATTATTATAAAAATCTATAAATGCTTTGTGAGCAAAAGTTCCTGCTGGAACTTCAGTTTCTACTAATACTTCACCTTTTTGAGTTTCTCCTGTCAATTTAACAGTTTTACCCTCAACATCACCTGCACCCTCTTCTACTTTTTCAATAACTTTATCAAAAGCTACATCGTTTCCTTCACTTGCTGGAAAATGATAACCACATATAAACATTTTAATTCCTTTTATCTTTTTTATTTAAATTACGCTTCTTCAGCTTTTTTACCAATTGCATTTTCTTCAACATCATCTTCAAGACCAAATTCCATTAATAAATCTTCAAGGCGATCCATCTCTAGTGGTGTTGGTATTACTTTAAGGTCATTAGCAATAATTTTTCTAGCTAACTCTTTGTATTCTAGTGCTTGTTCTGATTTTGGTGAGAACTCAACAACTGTCATTCTTCTAAGCTCTGCTCTTTGAACATGGTTACTTCTTGGTACAAAGTGAATCATCTGTGTTCCAAGTGCTTTAGCCAACTGTTTAGCCAAATCATACTCAAGGTCAGTCATACGAGCATTACAGATAAGACCAGCAAGTCTAACTCCACCTGTATTTGCATATTTCAAAATACCTTTTGAGATATTGTTAGCAGCATACATAGCCATCATCTCACCAGACATTACAATATAAATCTCTTGTGCTTTACCTTCTCTAATTGGCATTGCAAATCCACCACAAACAACATCTCCAAGAACATCATAAGAGACAAAATCCAACTCATCATCATATGCACCCTCTTCTTCAAGAAAGTTAATAGCAGTAATAACACCACGACCTGCACAACCAACACCAGGCTCTGGTCCACCAGACTCTGTACACATAATATAACCCTCTGTAATATCTGTATTGTCAGGGTTAAACTCATCAGCACCTGCTTTACATACATCTTCAAGTTCTAAATCTTCTACTGTACCAGCTTCAGCTGCTAGTTGCATAATAGTTGATTGTGCTTTTTCATGAAGAATAAGTCTAGTTGAATCAGCTTTTGGGTCACAACCAACAATAAGTATTTTTTGACTATAGTAGTGAACCATAGCAGCCAATGTATTTTGAGATGTAGTTGATTTACCAATCCCACCTTTACCATAAAATGCAATCTGTCTTAATTCTGACATTTTGTCTCCTTAACTTTTTATTTTTTTTAAGTACACCTCTACTAATGCATTTACTGTTCCATAAAACAAAAAAAGTTATTATTTTTTTTGAAATACCTGTTTTATGGGCTTTATTATTAAATTAGATAATTTTTATATTATTTCAAAAATCTTTTTTTTGAAAAAAAATATAATACATTTATGTTTTTTTTAATCCAAAAATGTATTTTAGATTTTATGGAACACTTTTTGCATTTAAACATATAATAAACATATTAATGGAGTAAGATTTATGAAACATAGAGAGGCTCTAAATGCTTATAGAGCAAAAGATTATAAAAGAGCATTGAGCCTTTGGGAAGAAGAGGCTCAATGCAAAAGTGACCAAGCTATGACAAATTTGGGTTTGATGTACCTTAAAGGACAAGGTGTAACCAAAGATTTCAATAAAGCTAAAGAGTGGTTTGAAAAAGGTAGTGAGTATGATAATGAGTCTGCTAACTATAATTTAGCTTTGATGTATCAAAGTAGAATTGGTGTTGAAGAGGATATGGATAAAGCTATAGAGTATTTTAGACGAGCATCTCGATATAATCATCAGTTATCAAACTTTAGATTAGGACTTATACTTTTAAAAGATAGAACAAATCAAGAACAGGTCAAAGAGGGTTTTGAGTGTATGTTAAAAGCAGCTCAATTGGGTCATGCTATGGCAAAGATACAAATGGGTGGAGTTGATAGAAAGATTAATCAATCTGCTAAACCAAATATAGTATTTAGAGCTAAAAATGCAGATGAACAACAAGAGGTTGTACAAGATGCAATTGATAGATATATCCGTCCAATACTTATTAAAGATGGTGGAAATATTATAATGATTGAGTATATTTCCAAACCACAAATAGAGATTAGATTAGCCTATCAAGGTGCTTGTGCAGGGTGTTCATTATCAGCTACATCTACTTATGATTTAATTAATAATACACTTATGCAAGTAATTGATGAGAATATACAGGTGTATGTAATATGATAAAAATAGCATTTGCATCTAAAGACAATATATATGTCAATCAACACTTTGGGTGGTGTGAAAAGTTTTTTATATATGAGATAGATGCTACTAAATCATATTTTATTAACGAGATAGATACTTCATTAAAACAAGATAGTGAGATAGATAAACTAAATTATAAAATATCCTGTTTAGATGATAGTGATATTGTATATGTTTTACAGTTAGGACCAAAAGCATCTGCTATGGTAAAAAGTGCAGGTATCTATCCTATGCAATCATCAGGAGATACTCAAACTATAAAAGAGGTTATAAAAGCACTACAAAATATGATGAGTACTCAAACGCCACTTTGGCTAAAAAGAGTAATGATGAGAGGGAAAAAATGAGTAAATCAGTAGAAATTTGTAAAGATTTATATTATATTGGGGTCTCTGACCCTGAACTTAGGACATTTGATATTATTATGAAAACAGCAAATGGAACAACTTATAATGCTTATCTATTAAAAACACAAGATGGTGTAATTATTTTAGATACAGTCAAAAAAGAGTTTCAAGATGAGTTTTTTGATAAACTTGAACTATACTGTGATTATAAAGATATTAAATATATTGTAATGCATCACCTAGAACCTGACCATAGTGGAGCATTACCAGAGTTGACTAGAAGAGCTCCAGATGCTAAAATTCTTATCTCTCCACAAGCAACCCCTATGCTAAAATCTATTGCACAGAGCGATGATATGATATTTGAATCTGTTTGGACAAACAAAGAGATAACTTTAGGAGGAAAAACTCTTAAATTTTTAAGTACTCCAAATCTTCATTGGCCAGAGACCATGAGTTCTTATTTGATAGAAGATAGAGTGCTTTTTAGTGGTGATGTTTTTGGTAGTCACTACTATGATACTAGACTTTTTGATAATTTAGTAGGAGATTTTGATTATGCTTTTAAATACTACTATGAGCATATTATGAGACCTTTTAAAACAGATGTTTTAAATGCATTGAGACTATATGATAAATTAGAGATAGATATTATAGCTAATCTACATGGACCAATTATGAGAAGCAATCCTCAAAAATATCTCAATTTATATAGAGATTGGAGTAGCAAAGATGATAAACATCATGGTAAAAAGGTAGTATCTATATTCTATGTAACCTCTTATAAAAATACCAAAGATATAGCAATTGCAATTTTTGAGGGGATTGAATCAAATGACTCTTTAATTGCAAATATATATGATTTAACAGCATTAAATGAGTCTAATATGATTTCAATTTTAGAAGATAGTACAGGTATTGTTATAGGTTCTCCTACAATAAATGGAGATGTCCCTAAACCTGTATGGGATTTACTAAGTTGTATGATGTTAATTGAAAAAAGAGGTAAATTTGGTGCTTGTTTTGGAAGTTATGGGTGGAGTGGTGAAGCCGTAGAGATGATAAATAGCCGTCTAAAATCACTTAAATTTAGAGTACCACTACAACCAATAAAGATAAAACTAATACCAACAAAAGAGGAGCTACTTGAGAGTTACGACTTTGGTCGTGAATTTGGAGAAGTAGTTAATGGAAAAATGATGGAGATGACACTATGATACAATCAATAGAAAAGATAGAAGCCAAAGTTACACTGCTACTGCAAATTCATGCTAAAGATGACTATTCTAAATGGGAGATTGCACCTCATTTAGCAAAAAAGTCGTTGATGATGGGACATCTATACTTTGATTTGGGATTACGAAACCGTTTTGAAATGGGTCGTTATATGAAAGAGCATTTCCCATCATTAGCCCAAAAGAAGCCTCAAAATAAACTATGGAAGAAATTTATATATGACTCTATAGACGAAGTAGCCCCTTCTTGTGCAACTTGCAAAGATAGTATTAACTGCTTTGCTTGTAATGATAGTAGAATAATTAATTTTAATTCTATTTATGCATAATTATGTATGGAGATAGATAATCTTATGAGTGTTGCAACTACAGATGGAACTTACAATTTTTCAAAACGCTTTTCTAATTATAAAGATTTTTTTATTAAACATAATGGTTTAATTTTTTCAAAGCTAGGTATTGGTACATTTAACAAAGAGCCATACAAAGAAGAGAACTATGTTTTTGAGTATATAGCAGGGATTAAAGAGGCTATTTTAAACGGTATTAATCTAATTGATACAGCTAGTAACTACCGTTATGGTCAAAGTGAAAAAGAGATAGGAGTAGCTCTAAAAGAGTTATTTGACGAAAGTAAAGTAAAACGAGAAGAGTTAATAATATGTTCAAAAGGGGGATTTATATCTCTTAGCTATCCTTTCCCTAAAAATCCTTATATTTGGATAGAAGAGAACATTATAAAAACTAATTTGGCTAATTCTGAAGATATTGAGCTTGACCAACACTGTATGACTCCTGATTTTTTAGAGTGGTCTTGTAAAGAGAGTCTAAAAAGAGTTGGAGTGGATAGTTTTGATATATACTATCTTCATAATCCAGAGATGCAACTTCTAAAGCTTAAAGAAGAGGCTTTTTATAAAAAGATAGAGAAGATTTTTGAACGATTTGAGAAATTGGCAGATGAGGGGCTATTTAGATATTATGGTGTAGCTGTTTGGAATGGATTTATATCTAAAGAGATGGAAAATATCAGTTTAGAAAAATTAGTTCATATTGCCAAAAAAGTTGGAGGTGAAAACCATCGTTTTAAATATATTCAAACCCCTTTTAATATGGCAAAAACAGATATATACACTATGCCAACACAAAGTGTCAATGGACAATCTTGTACACTACTTCAATCTGCTTACCGTTTGGGTATTGGTGTTATAACATCATCTTCACTACTACAGATGAACCTTTTTCATAAATCTTTTTCAGCCGAAACAGGAGCTGTATTGGATAATTCTATGAAATTAGAGAGTGATATTCAATTAGCATTGCAATTTGTTCGTTCCACTCCTAGTATTATAAGCTCTCTATTTGGTTCTAAAGTTCCTGTACATATAAGACACAATTGCAAGATTTCAACTATAAAATCAACTCCTCAATCCAGATATAATCTACTCTATAGGCTCTAATATTGATATATGATGTAATTGTAGTCGGTGGGGGTATAGCTGGACTTATGGCAGCTATAGAGGCACAAAATAGACATAATAGAGTTGCTCTTATAACCAAAGGTAATCTCTTTAAATCCAATAGCTCTATGGCAAGTGGAGGAATTAATGCTGTATTAGATAAAAACAACAATAGTGAAATTGCCAAGCATATTAACGATACTCTAAAAAGTAGTTATGGTTTAGGGGATAAAGAGGCTATAACATATATGTGTAAAAGAGCTCCACATATAATCAAAAAACTCTCTGATTATGGGGTGGTATTTGACAAAGATGAAAATGGAAATATAGCTCAACGAAGTTTTGGTGGGGGGAGTTCTAAGAGAACTTGTTATGTAGGGGATAGAACAGGTTCAGCAATTGTTCAGGCATTAATAAAAAAAGCCAACAGTGTTGGGATAAAATTTTTGGTAAATATTTTTGTAATGGATATTACTACACTAAAAGGGAATGTATCAGGTTTGGTAGTTTTGAGACGCTCAGACTCATCTGTAATGGTCTATCCTGCCAAAGCTATAATATTGGCAGGAGGAGGATATGCAGGGATTTATAGAGGCCATTCAACCAATGCCCCCGATTATAGTGGAGATATGTATGCTATTGCTCTTCGTGCTGGGTTATCTCTACAAGATATGGAGTTTATACAATTTCATCCAACTGGATTTATTAAAACTAGCTATTTAGTTAGTGAAGCTGCAAGAGGAGAGGGTGGTCATTTAGTAAATAGTAAGGGGAAACGGTTTGTTGATGAACTATCCACGCGTGATATAGTCTCACGAGCGATTGCAAAACAGATAAAAGATGGTAGAGAAGTTTTTATAGATTTGCGTCACTTAAGCAAAGAGCATATCAAGAGTAAATTACCATCACTCTACAAGAGTGCTTATCTTCAAGCAGGAGTAGATATTAGCAAAGAGTTACTGCCAATTAAACCTGTAGCTCATTATAGTATGGGAGGAGTTGTAACCCAAAAAATGGTAAAGACCAAAATTAAAGGTCTATTTGTATGTGGAGAATGTGCTAATAGTAGTGTACATGGAGCTAATAGATTAGGTGGTAACTCTCTATTGGAGGGAGCTGTATTTGGAGAATTAGCTGGTGAAGAGGCTCGAAAGTTTGTACGACAAAAGCAGTTTTTGCCAATTGATTATAATAAAATAGTCAAAGATATTAAATTAGTAGATAATATTTTTGATAAAGAGACTACCAAAAATTTTAATGCTATGCGTGTAAGTTTAGGAAATATGATGTTTAACAAAGTAGGAATTCATAGAAGCGAAGAGAGTCTAATAGAGGCATTTGATTATCTAAAATATTTACGAAGCGAAATATTTACTCTACACTGCGTAAACAAAGAGAGAATAAACAATGTAGAACTTATTGCTATTTTGGAGCTTAGAAATGCACTAGAGGTATCAGAGGCTATAGTACTAGCTACTATGAAAAGAAAAGAGAGTCGTGGGTCTCACAATAGAGATGATTATCCAAGAATTAATCCTAATATGGCAAAATCTATAACTATTAATGAGTTTAGACCTAATTTTTTTAAAATTGATTTTAAAGAAAAAGGGATTTTAGCTCAAATACGAGAGTATATTTTAAATTTATAATGGAATAAAAATTGCATCTACATATTTTTAATCCTATTTGTATAAATAAACTAAAAAAAGGAAAAACAGTGGCAAAAGTAATGTTAAGAGAGAGTGATGGAGTAATCTACTTCTATGTAGCAAAAAAAGATATGGAAGAGACTATTGAGACTATTGAGTTTAATAGTGATGATAAATGGGGTGGTGAGGTTGAACTTAGTAATGGTCAAATTTGGTGGATAAAACCTGAAGCTAAAAAACTTCCAAAAGAGATAAATAGCAAAAGGATTTCTGATTAAAATATAATCATATAAATAGTCTAAAATATATACAATATATTGTATAATAATTTGTAATAAAAATTATTATACAAATCATAAGAAAGAGTAGATAAATGAGTATTGATAGTTGTGCAGAGTGTATTAGAGGAGAAGAGCTTGATGTCTTATATCAAACAGCTTTACTTATTTCTAATCATCAAAATTTAGAAAAATCATTAGAAAAATCATTAATAGTCTTAAAAAAAATATTACATTTAGATAATTGTGCCATTTTTACTTTAGAAGAAGAGATACTTACTATATTCGCCTCTTTTAATTATAACAAACAACAAAAGTTTATTACCAAATATAAATTAGGTGAAGGGGCTACAGGTTTAGCTGCTAAGACAAAAGAGCCAATTGTTGTTGAAAATGTGCATAATGATATGATATTTTTAAATAAATCGGGACATAGGTCTAAGAATACCATCTCTTATATAGCTGTACCTATGATAATAGAAGATACAGTTGTGGGTGTAGTTGGTGTAAATATAACTAGATTTACAGAGATGGATTTTGAAGAGACTATTAGAATATTAACCATTGTAAGTAGCTTATATGCACAATCTATATCTTCTAATAAAATGATGAAAAAAGAGTATGAGAGAATAGAAGAACTAAAACAGTATTATAAGATGGAATGGGATGCAAAAGTGCATAATTTTGGAGACATTATAGGAGATAGTCCTAAAATGAAACAGGTTTATAATGTTATAGAGCGAATTTCACAATCTAATGTTACGATACTTGTTAGAGGTGAAACAGGAACAGGTAAAGAGCTAATAGCAGCTGCTATACATAAACGAAGTAGAAGAGCTGATGAGCCATTTATTAAACTTAACTGTGCAGCTATATCAGATACATTAATAGAATCTGAACTTTTTGGACATGAAAAAGGTGCTTTTACAGATGCTAAAGAGATGAGAAAAGGGCGTTTTGAATTAGCAGATAAAGGAACACTTTTTTTAGATGAGATTGGTGATATATCTCCATCAGCACAAGTAAAACTATTGCGTGTACTACAAGAGAGAGAGTTTGAACGAGTTGGAGGAACCAAAACAGTAAAAGTAAATGTTCGTCTAATAGCTGCAACAAATCGAAACCTTGAACAGATGGTAAAAGATGGTGAGTTTAGAGAAGATTTATACTATAGACTCAATGTAATCCCTATAGACTTACCACCTCTTAGAGAGAGAGGAGAGGATATTACACTATTAGTTAACTTTTTCTTGGAACGCTCTATCAAAAATCATAAAAAGAGAGTCAAAATAACAGATGAGGCGATGGAAAAATTAGTCTCCTACCCATGGCCTGGAAATGTGAGAGAGTTGGAAAATACTATTGAGAGAGTCGTTTTAATGGGAGATGAAAATGGAATTACTGCTACTGATATGCAACTTTTATTACCAGCACTAAAAAGTGATATTCTTATTGATGTTTGTCGTCCTCTATCTTTAGATAATCGAACTTTAGAAGAGTTGGAAAAAGAGGCAATTATAAATGCTATAGAGCGTTGTGATGGAAGCAGTAATGAGGCTGCAAAAGTATTAGGTATTACAGTACGACAAATACGATATAAATTGGAAAAATATGGAATTTGAATTAATATATAAAAATGAACCGTTAAGACTATGTGATGATTTTACTGATGTGGGATATATGGCTGATAACTTTGAAGCTATGGATTTTTTTGGAAATCTTTTGGAGATTAAACGAAGTCATGCCAATAAGGCGATGACTCTATTAGTCTCTTTTCCCATTTATAATGACGATTTTAAAGATGAGATACTTAAACTTGATGCTTTTTTAAGTCATCTACAAGTAGAAGTGTACTGCTATTTGATTTTTGATTTTATGATACCAGAAGCTATTGTTTTACAAAATAGGTTAACTAAATTCAAATTACTTTTCGATACAGAAAATGAGTTTGGTTCTATGTATGGAACAAAAATTGTAAATGGTAGTTTAAAAGATAGGTTAACAAAATCACTTTTTTTGATTAGTAAAGATGGGGCTATATTCTATATTGATATGCCAAAAGATTTAGATAAATCTTTAGACTTTGACCATCTACAGATAGAGCTTAACAGAGCATACACAGTATATACAGGAGTAGGATGTCATGGATAATATAAAACAAGAACTGCAAGAGGGTATAATAGTCCCTTTCTTAGGAATGGAGGTTTTCAAAGAGACCAAAGCAACAGATGGTACTCAACTACCTTTTGATAGTGACAGTATGATTTTAGCACTTAATAATGGCAGAGCTATGAGTCAGAGACTTATGTATGAGTATAGTAGAGCTGCTATGAGTTTAGAACAGAGAAAAGGGCGTGAGTTTATAAAACAGATGACAAATCATATATATAGTTCAAAAGAATATGAAATTCCAGCTGTTTATAAATATCTAAAAACTATTCAACCTAAATATATTATAGATACCAATATGGATAATAGTGGTTGCAAAGTCTATGAAGATGTTAAACACTTTATGATTCAAGGAGTATCACGAATTATGGGGCAAGGATATGATAGATTTGTGGTATATCTATACAATTTAGAGAATAAAATTTATAAGCCTATAGATAAAGATGAGTTAAATAGTAACTATCCAATACTATTTAAACCAATGGGTGGAACTATTCCTGATATGAACTTTATTGTTAGTGATGCAGATTTTGTAGATTGGCTTACGGAAGCTATGGGGGGATATGCTCTACCTCCTTTCCTAAAAGAGTACAAAAAAAATAAAAGTTATCTATTTTTAGGTGTTGATTTTAGTCGTGACACATTTAGAATGGTTGCAAATGAGATTACTTTAGGACTCAAAGGTGGTTATATAGTCATGGATAAAAAAGAGTTAACTAAAAAAGAGCAGAAGTTTATTAAAACTCATAACTTAAAACTTATCAACAGTTCAATAGAGAAATTTTTGAAGGATTTGGAGTGAGTAGTGAATTGATATGTAACTTTTGTGGTAAAAAGGTAAGTGAGGTCAAAAAAATTTTTTCAGCTGAAAATGCACATATATGCAATGAGTGTGTAGAGACATGCTCTTTTGTAATGCATAAAGAGGAGCTAAGAAGAGTCAAACAGACATTTCAAAGAGGCTTAAGTGTACCAATTCAGATAAAAGAGCATTTAGATAACTATGTAATTGGTCAAAATGAGGCTAAAAAGGTACTTTCTGTAGCACTATATTCTCATTATAAACGAATTGATAAGCCCATTATAAAAGATATTGAGATAGAAAAAAGTAATATACTCCTAATGGGTCCTACAGGTAGTGGAAAAACTCTTTTAGCTAAATCATTAGCAAAAATTATGAATGTACCTTTTGCAGTAGCTGATGCTACAGCTTTAACAGAAGCTGGATATGTTGGTGAAGATGTTGAATCAATTTTATCACGCCTTTTGGCATCAGCTAATTTTGATATAGATAGAGCTCAAAAAGGAATTATCTATATTGATGAAATAGACAAGATAGCAAATAAGAGGGAGAATGCCACTTCAGGACGAGATGTATCAGGAGAAGGGGTTCAGCAAGGACTACTTAAAATATTGGAAGGAGGAGAGGTTTATGTGCCTATAAAAGGTAGTAGAAAGAGTTCATCAGCAGAAACAGTTCTATTTAATACCACTCATGTTCTTTTTATTTGTGGTGGAGCATTTGTGGGATTAAATGATGAGTATATAAAAAAAGATAAAAAAGTATCATCAATGGGATTTTTGAAAAAAGAGGATGAAGAGTCAAATTCAAAAAAAGAGATAGAGTCCAAAGATTTAATCTTATTTGGACTCATACCAGAGTTTATGGGAAGAATCCCTGTTATCGCCACACTAGATGAACTCACCAAAGAGGATTTGGTGCGTGTTTTACAAGAACCTAAAAATGCCATTATTAAACAGTATAAAGCACTCTTTGAGCTTGATGGTATAGAGTTGGAATTTTCAGAAGATGCTTTAGAGAATATCGCTCAAAAAGCCCAAAAGAAAGGGGTAGGAGCAAGAGGTCTTAGAGGGATTATAGAAAAAATTATGTTGCCTCTACAGTATGAACTGCCTTCAAAAGATAATGTTGAAAAATGTACCATTACTTCAAAGTTTATTGAAGGTAATGAAGAGATTCTTTTAAAATATGTAATTAAAGATAAAGAAGTAAACTAATGGATGATTTGTCCTTAGCTTATGAGTGGGCAAAAAGTTATCCCTCTTCTACGATTAATGCTCCACGATATCCGTGCAGGGCTGTAGTCATTTTCGAGCATCCATATTATGGTTTTTTGACTTAACATTTTAGACACTTATTATTTTCATTTGATTTCTACTATAACTAGCTAAATCGCTATCCATACTAATTAAATGGGCATCGAACCAGTAGGGCAATTTTTCTATATAGTAAGCTTTCATTATATTTTTTCCAAATATAGTAGGGTTCATATTAATAAAATAGTTCATCTCTGAAAGTACCTTAGCATGTTCATCTTTATGCTCTCTTTTTGTGGGGTAATCAATATTATCCATTAGTTCTTCTTCTAATTCAAAATGTTTTTGAGTGTGTTTATAGAGTTCTATGAGTTTATTTTTTATACTTTGAATGGAATTTAAATCAACACCATTGTAAATATCCAAAAACTCTTTATGTAGTCTATCCATAAGCTCATTTTTCAGTAGATGTTTCTCATTTTCAAATTTCTTTATCACTTTTGACTCCTTATTAATTAAATATAACATGCAATTTCTATTCCAAATAAATTTAATGGAATAATATATGCATGTTTAAAGATAATCAATTTAAATAAGGAATAAATAATGTCAGTATTGATAACCGATGAATGTATTATATGTGATGCGTGTGCTTTAGAGTGTCCTGTGGCAGCCATTTTAGATGATTCTAATGAAAAAAATCTAAATGATTCAAAATATTATGTAAAACCAGAAACTTGTGTGGAGTGTGTAGGTCATGCTGATTTACCAAGATGTGCAGAGGCGTGTCCTACAGAGGGGGCTATTGTTTGGGATATGCCTTATACTACAGATTATGAAGAGTATTATATAGCTGGTCAAGAAGAGGGTAAATATAATATTCGTGTACATAAGAAAAAGGGGATGATGCTCCCATCTGTAAAATCTAAACCTTTTAGAGATGATATTAGTATAGAGGATAGAGAAGCACATATGAATGTGGGGCAATTTTAATCATGGCTGTAATGATAACAGATTTATGTATTAATTGCGATAGTTGTATAGATGAGTGTCCTGCTACAGCGATTGTATCGGCTGATGATTCACCTATAGAAGATGCAGAATATACATATGTAAAACCTGAAAAGTGTATTGAGTGTGTAGATAGTACTATGCCAAAGTGTGCTGATGTATGTCCTACAGAGGGGGCTATTGTTTGGGATATGCCTTATACTTCTGAGTATAACAACTACTATATAAGTAGAAATGAAGAGGGTATTTATAATATTCGTATCCACAAAAAACAGGGTATTTTTTCTCCTGAAAAGAAACCAAAACCATTTAGAGAAGTTATTACTATTGCACAGCGTGAAGCACATGAAGCTGTACAGATATAGCTAGATTAGTATGGATAGATTTAATTTTTAAACTATCAATCACTTTTACAAAAAAATAAAAAAGAAGAAAAGAGTTAATGGAACAGTTCTTGTATCTAACTTTTATATATAGAAAAAACTATAAAAGGAAAATAGATGAGTTGTTCAAATAGTGGGTCAGTAAATTTTGACCCAAATAACCCAGAAGCTCTTGCTATACAAGAGAAAATAAATAATCATCCATGTTATAGTGAAGGTGCACACCAACACTACGCGAGAATTCATGTCGCTGTAGCACCTGCGTGTAACATTCAGTGTAACTATTGTAATCGTAAATATGACTGTTCAAACGAAAGCCGTCCAGGGGTTACTAGTGGCAAACTAACTCCCCAAGAGGCTGTCAAAAAAGTACTTTTCGTTGGAGGTGATATTCAACAACTCTCTGTTGTGGGAATTGCAGGACCAGGAGATGCCTTAGCCAACCCAAAAGCTACTTTTAAAACATTTAAAATGCTTCAACAAAAAGCACCTGACTTAAAACTATGTCTATCAACTAATGGTTTAAGACTTCCAGATTATATAGACCAAATAGATAAATATAATGTTGACCATGTCACTGTAACTATAAATACAGTAGATACCACAGGAGAGATAGGTTCACAAATCTATCCATGGATTAATTGGGAACATAAAAAAATATTTGGCAAAGAGGGGGCTAAAATACTTTTGGAGCAACAGTTAAAAGGGATACAGATGCTCACAGAACGAGGTATTTTAGTAAAAGCAAACTCAGTACTCATTCCAGGTATCAATGATAAAGATTTACCAAATGTAGCCAAAAAATTAAAAGATATGAATGTATTTTTACATAATATTATGCCTCTACTCTCTTCACCAGAGTTTGGAACAAAATTTGGGTTAGATGGTGTACCAAGTGCTACAGATCAACAACAGATGGAAGCCCAAGAGGCGTGTGGTATGGATATGAAGTTAATGAAGCATTGTCGTCAATGTAGAGCTGATGCTGTAGGACTTATAGGCGAAGATAGAGGAGATGAGTTTACCAAAGAGGCGTTTGTCAATATGAAGTTTGAAGAGCTAGAAGATATTTATAATATTGAAGCTAGAGCTAAAAAACATGAGATGATAGAAACTTGGAGAGGTCATTTAGCTGTTGCTAATGAGAGAGTTAAATTAGAACAAGCAAAAAAAGAAGAGCTTAGCTCAACAGGTCAGACTAAATTAGTAGCTGTAACTACAAGTGGTGAGGGTATGATAAATATGCACTTTGGTTCAGCACAAGAGTTTTTAATTTATGAAGCTGGTGATAAAGCGATTAGATTTGTAATGCACCGTAAAATAGCAAGTTCATACTGTTCTGGTCCTGAAAATTGTGATGGCAATAATCCTATAGAGGAGATTAAGATAACTCTTGGAGATTGTGACATTCTATTAACTGAAAAAATAGGTGATTGTCCTATGGAGGAGTTAAAAGCTATTAATCTAATTGCTGATGAGAGTTATGCACTACAGCCAATAGAGA